>NZ_FMUW01000045.1:0-21902 GCF_900101315.1 Blautia sp. SF-50 | reverse complement strand
GACTTATCCCATGGAACGCCGTGTGCAATGAAAGTTGCTTGCACGGTGTGGCTCGGGGCGAAAGGCGTGAAAGCGTCTGACCTATCGAGATTTCTTTTGAAGGAAGAGCAGACCGCAGCTTATAGTGTGGAGATATGGAAGCGATTCCGTAAATGGGGTGGTATTCCAACTGGCATCACCCAGAATATTAAGGATTTGCTGTCTTCCAGGGAAATTGAGAACATTTTTGAAAACTCAGACTTCATTTATATGCTCAACCAGGCTCCCGGAGACAGGCAGATTCTTGCAAAACAGCTGAATATCTCACCAACCCAGCTGTCCTATGTAACCAACAGTAATGAGGGGGAAGGACTTCTGTTCTATGGAAATGTCATTATTCCATTCGTAGACAGATTCCCGAAGAATTCCCTCTATAAAATCATGACAACCCGCTTGGAGGAAACTTCCGAAGCAGGTTAAATCAAAGGAGAAAACAATGTTACGAGCAATTTCATATGTATTAACTTTTAGTGGCGGTGCTGTATTTGGCATCGCTTTTCTCTGTTTATTACAGGCAGGGAAAGGGTATCCAAAAAAGGAGGAGTAAGCATTGGCAGAACAGAGAATGAAAGTCAGGGATAAAAAAGTCCAAAAGATGACCAAGGATGGTCTGGTGGAAGAAAACCTGACAGATAAATCTTCTGTTTGTGTCAGTAACCGTGCCAGTGATGTACAGATGGGAATAAAACAGGGGGAAAAAGAAGAAAACCTTGTGGATAAGTCTCACCGCCAGTCTGAACGGAGTGGGAAAAATATTCGTCCCTCTGTGCAAAAATCCAGAGATGCACCGGAACTGATACGGGCAGAGAAGCAAAGTGAGGATCTTGGACAGAGTAGAAAACAGCAAAATAGAAAAAGAATCCGTGCTGAAGTCGGAAAAGAATCCAGACTTGCAGAAAAATCCGAAGCCGGACAGTCAGGGAGACTGAAAGAAAAACGTGCGGATCTATCAGAAAACAGAGGAGACAGCCGGAGAAATCAGACCGGTGGTAGCAAAAAGCCAAAACAAAAACAGCGTTTGAAGTTTGCTTATGAGGAAACTGGTGCTTCTGTGAAAAATGATAAAGATATGGAGAAATTGAACCAGATGGATACGGATGGAGTCAATTTCCGACATCAGAAACAGAAGGAAAAAGCCAAAAAGTTTTCTTATGAGGAAGCAAAAAAGAAGAAGGAAGCAAAGCAGCATTCCAAGAAGGCACAGGTCTATCAGGCAAATGATGGAGAAGCTCCTGGAAAGAAGAAATCCCGCTTGAAGTTTGGCGAAGGGGAATCTGTGAAAACAGAAAAAACTTCTGTTGTCAAGAAAGCAGGAAGTGCAGCTTCCGCAGCATTGCACCGTGAGATCAGCAAAAATGAAGACGATAATGCGGCGGTAGAAGGTGCCCATAAGTTAGAAGAAAGCGGCGAAGGTGTTTACCGGCTGGAACAGAGAAGTGCCAGACGCAGGAAACAGAGGGCATTCAGAAAAAGAAGCAGACTTGAAAGACAGGAAGAGAAACAGACACAGGCGGCAGCCCGTCAGGAACAGAAGAAACTGAAAAAACAGATTCAGAAGCAACAGATCAAACGGGATTATGCCAAAGCGAAGCGAAGTGAACAGACAGTAGGAACAGCTACAAAAGGTACGATTGATTATATCAAGAAGATTGGCGGCAAAGTCACCAACTTTTTTAAAGAAAACCGGAAGGTGTATATCAGTGTAGCAGTTCTGATCGGATTGATGTTTCTGATCATAACGAATGTCACGTCATGCTCTGCAGTGTTTTTACAAAATGTGATCACTTACACCGGAACCAGTTATCTGTCATCGGATCAGGCAATCCGGGAAGCGGAACTGTATTACACACAGCTGGAAGCTAATCTGCAGGAGCGGATCAACAATATGGAATCTGAAGAACCAGGACATGAGGAATACCGATATAACATCGGACCTATTGAGCATGATCCGTTTATCCTGATTAGTTATCTGTCTGCAAAGTATGAAGAATTTACTTTTGAACAGGTCAAGCCGGAGCTGGACGCCTTGTTTGCAGAGCAATATCATTTAACTACTGAAGCAGTCAATGAGACTGTAACGGAGACAGCAACAGTAAGAGTTGGAGAATCTTTGGGACAGGTTGTGACCAGTGGATATTGTAACTGTCCAATCTGTTGTGGTATTTGGAGCGGAGGACCGACTGCCAGTGGAGCATATCCAACTGCCAATCATACCTTAGCGGTAGATGCTTCCAATCCGTTTGTTCCAATGGGAACAAAGGTAGTTATGAATGGTGTCGAATATACCGTAGAAGATACCGGAGCTTTCGCAAGATACGGTGTACAATTTGATGTCTATTATGACAGTCATGCGGCAGCATCTGCACATGGACATCAGACCTGGGAATGTTATCTTGCAGATGATAACGGAAGCAATGAAGTCGAAGTGACCAGAATCAGAGATGTGGACACGCTGAATGTAACATTGACCAGTGGAAACCTGATGTCAATCTGTCAGGACAGGTTGGGATTTTTCCAGAAAGAACTGTTCAGTGCCTACAACGATACCAAAGGCAACCTGCAGATGTTTGCAACACCGGTTGATTTTAACTGGTATTCCAGTGTGACCAGCTATTATGGATATCGGATTCATCCAATATCAGGAGCAAATCAGTTACACAATGGTATGGATATCGGAGCACCGGAAGGGACAAAAGTAATGGCAGGGCTGACCGGAACGGTTACAACTTCTGCTTATAACGACAGCTATGGCAATTATGTTGTAATCAAGGACAGTAAAGGCTATGAACTGCGGTATGCACATTTAAGCAGCCGGAGTGTATCTGCAGGTGCATCCGTCACGAAAGGTGATGAGATCGGTCTTGTAGGAAATACCGGAAATTCTACAGGAAGCCATCTTCACATTGAACTTTTGAAAAATGGAGAGCGGTTAAACCCGATCTTTTATCTGGAAACAGGAGAAGGGACAGGCTTTGGTGGTAATGAATATACCAGTGAAGCAGCGCAACGTTTACTGGAAGAGGCTGCAAAATATCTTGGAACACCGTATGTGTGGGGCGGATATTCCCCAAGTGGATTCGATTGTTCCGGATTTGTCAGCTACTGTCTGGTTCATTCCGGGGTAAGAAATACGGGAAGGCTGACTGCACAGGGACTGTACAACATTTGTACGCCAGTATCCCAGTCAGAAGCACAGCCAGGAGATCTGATCTTCTTTACCGGAACCTACGATGCAGGAGAACCAGTAACGCATATTGGAATCTATGTGGGCAATGGTCAGATGATCCATTGTGGGCATCCGGTTCAGTACACGTCCATCAACTCTCCATACTGGCAGAGCCATTTCTATGGATTCGGGCGATGGTAAGGAAAAGGGCGGTATAACAGCCGCCCGGAAAGGAGAAGAGATGAAAAGTCTTGAAAAAGCAACGGCAGATTATGAGAAAGCCAAGGAAAAAATGGAAGCATCTAAAGCCAGATATGAAGCAGATTTAAAGCGGTTCAAGGCTGCGGAGATTGCAAAAACAGAAGCAGAAAATCTGGAAATTGTAAGAATTATCCGTGCAATGGATATGAGTATTCCGGAATTGGAAGCTTTTAAAAAGAAAATGAAAAATGAGTTGCCCGGCAGGGTAGAAATACAGAAGGAGGAAATAAAAGCCGATGATGAATCTGGAAAAAATGAAACAGAAGAAGAGAACAAATACTAAAAGCAGGGTAAAAAAGAGTCTGCTTGCAGCAACGACATTTCTTTGCCTGACAACACCTTTGCTCCAGACACAGACTGCTTATGCAGCTGAGAATACCACGCCTGCAATCACGATTGAGAAACCGGATGGATGGAAACAGGGAGAAACAACCATTGCTGTTACGGTAGATGCCAGCCATATGCCGGAAGGTTTCTCAATAGCAAAGATTGAAGCAAAAGCAGGAAAAGATGGAAGCTGGCAGGATGTAACTGGAAGCGGAAGTATCACGATCACAGGAAATCAGACAGTGTATGTGCGTGTGACAGATGGTGATGGAAAGGTGTATGAGCAGAATCGTTCTATTAAGTGTTATGACACGGAAAAGCCGACACTCTCTGCTTCCCTGACAGATGGTGTGCTGACGATTCAGGGGAATGATACAGTATCCGGGATTACTGCAGTAACAGTTAATGGCACCACTTATACAGATCTGAAGGATGGAATGCTGAGAGTGCAACTGACACAGAAAGATTTTACTACAAAACAGATTGAGATTACGGTAACAGACGGTGCCGGAAATACTTCTGAAAAGTATGTGTTGCAGAATCCTTATTATGAATGGGCAAAGAAGCAGGCAGAGAAACAGAAAACCTCCAGTGACAGCAATGGTGCAATGGCAACTACGACCAGTGCAGATGCAACGGGAACTGAAAAAACAACGACTTCTCCGCTTCCGCAGGATGCACAAGCTTCTGAGCCAACAGATGCAAAAGGAACTGTGGATGATCGGACAGTGACAGGTATTGAGGAACAGCTTAATAAAGAAGGCGAGACAGCAGATTCTGTTACTAAAACAGCTACGGAAGGCACAAAAGAGTTTTATACCATTTCAACTAAGAGTGGTAAGATTTTTTATCTGATCATCGACAATTCAAAATCTCAGGATAATGTGTATTTCCTTACAGAAGTCAGCGAGAAAGATCTGATGAACTTCACACTTTCTGATTCCGTGACACTTCCGGAAGTAGATACTGTTTATGCAGAACCAGAGAAACAGGCTGAAGAAGAAAAGCCGGAAACAACTGAGACAGCTGAGAAAGATAAGGTAGAGGATGAAATCCAGATGCCAGAAGATAAAAGTCCATTTGGAACGTATCTTCTGATTGCACTGGTTGCAGTAGGAGCTGCGGCAGGAGGATATTACTTCAAAGTCTATAAACCAAAGCATGAATATGATGACGAGGATGAGATGGAAGAGGATGAAGATGAATCCGAAGATTCAGAATCTGAAAAGCGGGAAGTAGACGATGCAGATGAGCAGGAAGAAAGTATAGAACCAGAAATCCTGAGAGACGAGGATTTTGATGATGCTGTGCTGGAAGATGAAGAAGAGGAGCAGGAGTAAATGAAATTAGTGATTGCAGAAAAGCCATCGGTTGCGATGGCACTGGCTTCCGTTCTTGGAGCCAGAACAAGAAAAGATGGCTACGTGGAGGGAAACGGTTATATCGTTTCCTGGTGCGTAGGACATCTGGTGGGATTATGCGATGCATCGGAATACGATGAAAAATATAAAAAATGGAGATATGAGGATCTGCCGATTGTGCCGGAATGTTGGAAACACAAGATTTTGGAGGGCACAAAGAAGCAGTTCGGAATCTTAAAGAAACTGATGAGAGATTCCAAAGTAGATGAGGTGATCTGTGCTACTGATGCAGGACGTGAAGGTGAGTTAATCTTTCGTTTGGTATATGAGCAGGCAGGATGCAAAAAGCCGATGAAGCGGCTCTGGATCTCATCTATGGAAGAACAGGCAATTAAAGATGGATTTGCGTCATTAAAAGACGGTTCGTGTTATGACAGTCTCTATCAGTCAGCACTTTGCAGGGCAAAGGCAGACTGGTTGGTGGGAATCAATGCGAGCCGTCTTTTTTCCGTTCTGTATAACCAGAATCTGAAAGTCGGAAGAGTGCAGACACCAACACTTGCCATGATCGTGGATCGAAATCAGAAGATCAAGGAATTTACCAAAGAAAAATATTATATGGCTCATATCAAGTTTGATGATATGGATGCAGTTACAGAGCATTTTCAGAAAAAAGAGGATGCAGATAAAGTGGCTGCGGACTGCATGGAGCGGATGTGCGAAGTGGAAAAGGATGATGTGAAAGAGAAAACAGTCCGCCCTCCAAAACTCTATGATCTGACCACCCTGCAGAGGGAAGCAAACAGAATATTTGGCTATACCGCTCAACAGACATTGGATGCCGTGCAAGAGATGTATGAGCAGAAGCTTGTCACTTATCCGAGAACAGACAGCCAGTATCTGACAGATGAGATGGGAGAAAGCACAGAAACTCTGATTCAGATGTTACTTGGGGAAATGCCTTATGCTGAAAGCCTGGAATATCAGCCGGACGTGAGTAAGGTATTAAATTCAAAGAAAGTATCTGATCACCATGCGATTATCCCGACCATGGAAGTAGCAAAGGCAGATATAGGTAAACTGAAAGAACGAAACTGCAAGATTTTGTACCTGATCAGTGCCAGGGTACTGACAGCAACCGCAGATCCTTATATTTATGAGAGTCATAAAAGCCAGATTACCTGTAATTATCATACGTTTTATCTCACGGCAAAGAAAACAAAGCAGGAAGGATTCAAGGCAATCGAAAATAAATTGAAACAGTTCTTTGGCGTAAAGAGTGAGAAAGAAGAGCCGGAGCTGGATATCTGGGCAGGCAAGCATTATGGTCCCTGTGATTCTTTTGTATCGGAGCATTTTACACAGCCACCGAAACAGTACACAGAAGATACCCTGCTTTCTGCGATGGAACGTGCAGGGAATGAAGAACTGACCGAAGATACAGAAAAGAAAGGACTAGGTACTCCAGCAACAAGGGCAGCAATCATTGAAAAACTGATTCAGTCTGGTTTTGTGAAAAGGGAAAAGAAAAATCTGGTGCCGACAGATGATGGCAATGTGCTGATTACGGTTCTGCCGGATGAGATTAAATCTCCGAAGATGACAGCAGAGTGGGAAATGGCATTGAATCACATTGCCCAGAATACAGAGACAGCAGATGAATTCCTAAATGGGATTACAGAGCTGATGCAGGAACTGGTTGCCAGATATCAGGGTATTTCAGAAGAAAAGAAAGAGCAGTTTCAGGGAAAAGCAAAAGGAGAAGTCATTGGCAAATGTCCCCGCTGTGGAGCTGATGTCAGGGAAGGAAAAGTAAACTTTTACTGTTCTGATCGGAACTGTGCTTTTACCTTGTGGAAGAATGATAAATTCCTTGCAAGCCAGGGAAAAAAGATGGATAAGGCGGCAGCAAAGAAGTTCCTGTCTAAAGGAAAAATCCATTATAAAGATCTGGTATCCAGAAAAACAGGGAGACAGTATGAAGCAACTGTGGAAATGGTTGATCCCGGCGAGGGGAATGTGCAGTTCAATCTGATTTTCCCACAACGATAAGTAGTGTATGGCAGGCAGTCTAAGGACTGTCTGTTTTCATACAAATATTATGAAAGAGAGGACCTTAGCATGAAGAAAAAAGGTAATTTTAGAAAAGTAGTATCTGGCTTGCTGGCAGGCATGACAATGCTTAGTACCGTGTTGTCTCCGATGACTGCATATGCAGCGGAGATTCAGCCAGAGGAAAAACCGCCACTTTATGAGGAAGTGAAAGACCTTCTGGATGAAGATGAGGTGGTGACTGCCAAAGATTATGAAATCGAAACAGGCAGTGTATTTGATGTGAAATCAGACTACACAGGACTGGAAATCAAGGATGCTGACAAGGTTAAAGTCACATTCGAGGAAGCAAAGAACGACAAGGATGAGGATTTTACGACAGATCATGCGGACACTTACAAAGCGGTCTATTATGTGGAACCGGTAAATCAGGAGCATCCGAAGTATCAGATCAGCCGAAAGCTGATTGTGCGTGAGAAAGAGACAGAAGTGCAGACAGAAACTGCAGGGAGTGAAGCGGTAACCGAATCCGAAGCAGCTGGCAGTGAACAGCAGACAGAGAAAGCGGAGGATTCCGAAGCAGACTCGGAAATTACCGATATTGATGCTGATGAATTTGATGATTTAGTAGAGCAGGCACAGAATCAGGATACCTATGATGAAGAATCAGGGTTAGAGCTTCACGATGTTTTGGAACAGGCAGGAGACGAAGGTGTGGATCTTGATTCTATGGAAGAGGGAGAGATTGCAACATTTGAAGCAGTTTCGGCTTATTCAGCAAGAACTACACAGCAGGTAACGATTGAAAAAGGACCTCTGTATAGATATGCAGATTATAATCTTGGAACCTATCTGACAGAGCCGTACTATATCAGCTACGGAAGCGTCAGAGCAACTGCGTATTGTGTACAGCCAGCAAAACCAGGACCAGGATCTGGAAATTATACAATCACAAAGATCGGGGACAATCAGGCGTTAGCAAAAGTGTGTTATTACGGTACAGATGCCGCAGGGAGCGAAAGTTTTTTTGCGAATAAACACACGGATTTCTCAGAAGGAAAAAGATTCATTATTATTCACATGGCTGCATCGTATGCCAATGGAAGCAGTGATGCATTCTATGGAACAAATGCTACAGGCGAGGCTTTGGCAAAAGAACTCTATAATTATTGTGTGAATAAGCCGGAAATACCAGATGTAGCAATGTCATTTTCAAAACCGAATGTAAAAGCTTATGTAGATGGAAATGTTCAGAGAACGGAGAACATTAAGTTCAATGCATCTTCCCAGCAGAAAATTACAATGGACTTACCAAAGGGTGTAAAGCTCCATAATGTATCTACTGGAAATGTAAGTGCGGCAGGTGCAAGCGTAACAATTGGAGGCGGAACCACGTTTTATCTTTCAGCTCCTCTGACACAGACAAGAGATGTAAGTGCTACTTTTTCTGCAAAAATGAAGGGAAGTATTACAAAAGATTATTCAGCATATAAACTGACTACGAATGCAAGTGTTCAGGATCTGGCATTTGTGTTTGGAGAAGGTGTCGCTGATGAAAAATATGTAAGCTTAAAGGTGTCCTGGATTGAACAGGCTACGATCGAAATCGTAAAGAAAGACGATACAGCTGATGTCAATCTTGCAGGTGCAGTATTCGGTGTATACAGCGATGAGGCTTGTACAAAGCTGATCACTCAGATGCCGGCAACAGATAAGAATGGAAAATCTTCTGTTACGATCATCAAGACACAGGATACCGTTTATCTGAAAGAGATCACAGCACCACAGGGATATGTAGTAAATGCAACGGCAACAAATGTAAAACTGGTAGCAAGTAAGACTTCCTCTGTGACTGTAGAAAATAAAGAACAGCTTGCAGAGCTTACCATTTACAAAGAAGGACAGGTTCTTACCGGAGCAGATGTCAGTGAAAATGGAACGGTATTCCAGTATGAAAACCGCAGACAGAAAAATGCAGTGTATAACGTGTATGCCGGGGCAGATATCGTAACTGCTTATGGCACAAAAGTGTACAGCAAAGGTGACCTGGTAAAAGATAATCTGACTACGGGAGAGAATGGTTCTGTTACACTGAAGAACCTGCATCTTGGAAGCTATGTGGTGAAAGAAGCAAAAGCACCGGACAATTTCTATAACGGCAGCGAAGAAAAGCCAGTGACTCTGACTTATGCCGGACAGAATAAAGAAGTTGTATTTGCAGATGTGACTTTTAACAACGAAAGACAGAAAGCAGACGTTTCCGTAGTAAAACAGGATAAAGATACAAAGAAACCACTGAATGGCGGTATTTTTGCACTGTATGCATCCGATAATATTAGAAATGCAGACGGAACCGTTGTTGTGAAAAAAGGAACACTGATTGAGAAAGCAACTACTGGAGCAGATGGAACTGCAAAATTCACAGTAGATCTTCCGATTGGATATTCCTATTCTGTAAAGGAAGATCAGGCACCGGAAGGTTATGTAAGAAATACAGAAGATGTGTATACGTTCAAGTTTTCTTACACCAATGATAAAGAAGCAACCGTATCTTTTGCCCATACCTTCAGCAATGACCGTGTGACAGCAAAGATCAATTTATTCAAAGTTGATAAAGAAACAGGAAAAGCAGTACCACAGGGAGATGCCACACTGAAAGGTGCAGTTTATGGTCTGTATGCCCGTGAAGATATCGTGCATCCGGACGGAGAAACCGGAACTATTTATAAAGCAGGAGAACAGGTAGCATCTCTTACAACAGATGACAAAGGACAGTCTTCTGTAAAAGGTTTATATCTTGGCAAATATTATGTCAAAGAGATCACACCGCCGACCGGATACCTGGCAGATACAGAAGAGCATGATCTTGTGTGCAGTTATGAAGGAGATATGACAGCAGAAGTAAAAAGAGAGTGCACTTCCAGTGAGCAGGTCATCAAACAGCCATTTCAGATCATCAAAGCAGCCAACAATGGAAAGACCGATGCAGATCTGTTATCCGGAGCCGGATTTACAGTTTATCTGAAATCTTCCCTTACAAAGAAAGCAGACGGAAGCTATGATTTTGATTCTGCAAAACCAGTAGTAAGTGGAGAAAACGGAGCAACTGAGATTTTTACAGATGAAAAAGGGTATGCCTGCAGTATTCCATTACCATTTGGAAGCTATATCGTGCGTGAAACTACAACACCGCACAATTACAAGCCAGTCGATGATTTTGAAGTGAATATCACAGAACATCATCCAAACGAGCCACAGATCTGGCGAGTGCTTCTGGATGAAGAGTTTAAGGCAAAACTGAAAATCGTGAAAAAAGACGATGAAACAAAGAAATCTGTATTGATTGCCGGAACAGAATTTAAGGTATATGACCTGGACAACAAGAAGTATGTGGAGCAGGTAACAACTTACCCAGTGACAACCACTCATAAGTCCTATTTTACGGACAGCCAGGGATATCTGATTATGCCGAAGAATCTGAAGATCGGACATTACCGGATTGAGGAAGTCAACGCACCGGAAGGGTACACAATCAATAAGAACTATGTAGAGATTGCGGTGGATGCAAATACAGCATACCAGATGGATTCTGAGAGCGGAGATGCCATTATTACGGTAGACTATGAGAACCATCCGGTAAAAGGAAAGCTGACGATCTATAAAAAAGGTGAGATGCTGACCGGATTTAAAAAGGATTTTGTTTATGAAGAAAGATACCTGAAGGGTGCATCATTTCATGTCTATGCAGCTGAAAATATCTATACACCGGATTATCAGAAAGATGAAAACGGGAACAGACAGCTGATCTATGCAAAAGATGCACTAGTAACAACGGTAACGACCGGGGAAGACGGAAAAGCAGTTGCTGATAACCTGCCGCTTGGTTCTTACTATGTGGTAGAAAAGACTGCACCGGAAGGATTCGTCCTGAACCATGACAGATCGGATGTCTCATTTGTCTATGCGGATCAGGATACACCTGTGATCGAACAGGAAGTGATGGTTGGCGATGACCGCCAGAAAGTTGCAATCCAGGTAGAAAAACAGGATGCAGAAAACGGTGCAACCGTAGCAGGAGCTGTCTTTGGCATCTATAACACAGAAGATCTGAAGAATGAGAAAGGTGAGATCATTGTAAAGGCAGATACACTTCTGCAGGAAATGACTTCTGATAACGATGGTCTTGCAGCATGTACGCTGGATCTGCCGCTTGGACAGTATTATGTGAAAGAGTTAAAAGCACCGGCGGGATTTGTATCCTCTGATGAAGTTCTGAATCTGGATGTTTCTTACCAGGGGCAGGATGTGAAGACAGTAAAACTGAAAACAGTGAAAAAGAACCAGCCGACAACAGTTGAAATCACAAAATCTGATGTAACAACAGGTGTGGAACTGGATGGGGCAAAACTCACCGTTCTTGATAAAGAAGGAAATGTTGTGGATCAGTGGACTTCTGTAAAAGATCAGCCACATGTGAACAAACGACTGACTGTGGGTGAAGAATACACCCTTCGAGAGGAAATGGCACCGTATGGATATCTGAAAACGACGGATGTGAAGTTCACACTGGAAGATACTGCCGAGATTCAGAAAGTAGAGATGAAAGATGAAGTTCCAACAGGACTTCTGATCATCAACAAAAATGGAGAGTTTCTGGATAAGGTGACACTTTTGGATCATGTAAAAGGTACCGTGGAGCATCTTTTTGAGTATGTAACCGGAAGCCTTACAGATGTGACGTTCGATGTATTTGCTGCGGAAGATATCAAAGCGGCAGATGGTGTCAGTGAAGATTATTTCAAAGCAGATGAAAAAGTAGGAACCATTACCACAGATTCCAATGGTATTGCACAGATGGGAGATCTCCCGGTTGGAAAATACTATGTGAAGGAAGTAAAAACAGCTCACGGTTATGTGCTGGACAAAGAGCCGAGATATGTTGACCTTTCCTACCGTGATCAGGACACACCAGTCATCACTTATGATGAGAAATGGCAGAATGCCCGTCAGAAAGTAAAGGTTACGGTTCTGAAGAAAGAAAAAGATACAGAACGTGTTCTTGCAGGTGGTGTCTTTGGTCTTTATACCAGTGAAGATATCAAAAATGCAAAGGGCGAGGTACTCCTTGAGAAAGATAGTCTGATCGAGCAGCGGGTAACGGATGAAAAAGGACAGATTACTTTTACGGCAGATCTTCCGGTAGACGGAAAATACTATGTGAAAGAGATCTTTGCGCCGGACGGATTTGTTACAACAGAAGAAGTACAGGAATTTACCTTTGAATATGCCGGAGAAGACCAGGCAGAAGTAAGCTACGACTTTACTTTTGAGAATCAGCCAACTACAGTGGAGCTGACCAAAACAGACCTGACAACAGGTAAAGAACTTCCAGGTGCACACCTGAAAGTGACGGATTCAGATGGCAATACAGTGGATGAATGGACTTCTACGGAAGAATCCCATGTGATCAAAGAACTGGTTGTTGGTAAGGAATACACCATGACAGAGACAAAACCGGCAGATGGATATGTCACTGCAGAAAGTATTACCTTTACAGTAGAAAATACAGCCGAGATTCAGAAAGTAGAGATGAAAGATGATGTGACAAAAGTGCAGATCAGTAAGACGGATATCACAGGAGAAACTGAGATTCCAGGTGCGAAACTGACGATTCTCGATAAGGATGATCAGGTAGTAGAGAGCTGGACTTCCACAGAGGAAGCACACTATATCGAAAAACTTCCAATCGGTAAATATACCTTACGTGAAGAGCAGGCACCGAAAGGATATCTTCTGACATCGGATGTTAGTTTTGAAGTAAAGGATACTGGAGAAATCCAGAAAGTAGCTATGAAAGATGACACTGCCAAGGGAAAAGTGATTCTCAATAAGACAGATAAATCATCAGGAGAACCGCTGAAAGGGGTAGAATTTGAACTTCGTGACAGCAAAGGAAAAGTTCTGGAAACCTTAAAGACAGATGCTGCCGGTCATGCAGAAAGTAAGCTGTATGAGATTGCCACATTTAAGAACGGCAAGTATGATACCGCTATCAAGTATTATCTGGTGGAAACAAAGACACTGGACGGATACACACTGGATCAGACCAAGCATAAAGTGAAATTTGCCTATGCAGATGACAGTACACCGGTTGTAGAAGTTACCTTTAATCTGACAAATGAGAAACCGGAAGTTCCAGAAACACCGAAAACACCGGATACACCACAGTCGCATGAAGAGACAAAGGTATCAAATGCACCGAAAACAGGTGACAGCACGAATATATGGCTGCCGATCCTGCTTCTGGTAATCTCCACAGGAGGTATGGCAGGACTTTATATCAGCAGGAAAAGGAAAAGCAAATAAGGAAACTAAAACCAACGGTTATGATTGGGAGCTTCTATGTGAGGCTCCCTTTTTCATACAAAAAAACACAGAAAGGAACAGAAAACTATGATGAAAACAATGGAAAAAAGACAGGAAGCACGAAAAAACCAGGATAAAACAGTAAAGAGAATGATGGCTTATCAGAAGAAAGCCGAGCAGATGGTCAGCAGAAAAAGAATGAACCATCACATGATCAGAAAGGGGTAAAAGCGTATGATGAACAGAAAAGAATTTTATGAATATGTCAAAGACAATGTAAAGGAGTATCTGCCAGAGTCTTATAAGGACGCAGAAATTAAACTTCAGGAAGTAGAAAAAAACAATGGTTTGAAGCTGACAGGTATTACGATTCCGAATGGAGATCAGAGAATCGTACCGACAGTCTATCTGGATTCCCTTTATCAGGAATATATCCATGGAAAAGATGTAGATTCTTGTGTTGGGGATGTAGCTGATATGCGTATTGAGGCACAGGGCAAGGCAGAATTTTTTGATATGGGAGTTCCAGATATCCTGGATTATGAAAAGATGAAAGACAAATTACAGATGAGAATTTGTGATAAGGAATGGAATACCGATCTTCTTGCAGATAAAGTAGTCACAGAACACGGAGATTTTGCAGCTTATTATGCAGTAAATCTGGAGGAAAATGGAGAAGGGATCAGCAGTATTCCGGTAACTGTTTCTCTGATGAACGAGTGGGGAGTATCTGCCGAACAGATTCAAGCGGATGCGATGGTGGCAGACCGAAAACGTGGTGTCACACTTATGGATATGAATGAGATTATCAAATCTATGATTTTTGGTGAAGAACCAGAAAACCTGCTGAATGAAAAAATGGATATGGAAGCCATGGAAAACCCAATGTTCTGTCTGACAAACAAAGCTAAGATGAATGGAGCTTCCCTGTTACTGCAGGAAGATATTCGTAAACAGATTGGGGAATGCCTGGGAAGTGATTACTTTGTCATCCCATCTTCCATTCATGAAGTGCTGATTCTTCCTGATAACGGCATTTTTCAGGTTCCGGAATTAAATGCGATGGTACAGGAAGTCAATGAGACAAAGGTGGAGAGACAGGAGCAGCTTTCCGATAAAGTTCAGTTTTGTGATGGGAAAACGGCAGTTATGGAAAATGCTGAGCGTAGGGAAGCTCGTTTGGAGAAAGAAAAAGCAGCCGAAAAAGCGGAAGTAAAAGGTGGAATCCATGGAAGACTGGAGAAAGCTAAGGCAGAAATCAAGGCAAAAGAGGGAGACAAAGTGCCAAAGAATAAGTCAAAAGAGCTTGCCACAGCATTATAAAGAGTAACAACGATGATTTTAAGGGGACTGTGCTAAGCAGTCCCTGATTTTATGAAAAGGAGTAGCGCATGGCAAATAAATTATATGCAATGGAACAGCTGACGGAAGAGGTGGCAAAAGATGTAGCTGCCAGTCCGCAGGAATGGATGCGGTTCCTAAACACTGCATCCAGACTGTACAAATACACTTTTCCAGAACAGCTTTTAATTTATGCACAGCGACCGGAAGCAACTGCCGTAGCATCCATGGAAATCTGGAATCAGAAGATGTACCGCTGGATCAAAAAGGGATCCAAAGGGATTGCCTTGATTGACAATACTTCCGGACCGAAAACGAAACTTCGGTATGTATTTGATGTGCAGGACACTTATAAAGTGCGGAATCTTGGAAAGGATCCTCAGTTATGGAATCTTCCGGTGGAAGGAGAACAGCTGGTGGCAGATTATCTGCAGGAGCAGTTATCACTGGAAGATACAGAAGGAGGACTTGCTGAAAGTCTGTATCAGGCAGCGAAGGAGAGTATGCAAGAATGGCTTCCAGATGCATTGGAAGAACTGAGACTGGACGTAACAGGGACATTTCTGGAAGAACTGGACGAACAGAATCAGGAAGTCGAATTTCGGGAACTGATGACCAATAGTGTCTGGTATGTATTACTAAACCGGTGTGGACTGGATGCACAGGAATATCTGGATGCAGAGGATTTTCGGCATATTACGGACTTTAATCAGCTGATAGTATTAGGACATCTGGGAAGTGCAGTCAATGAGATCAGCAGACCAGTCCTGATGCAGATTGGACGATATGTGCTGAATAATCTGGAAAATGACCTGAAAACGGTTGCAAAAGAAAAAGAAGTAGTCTATAATAAATTTAACGCATTAATGCGTGAAAGTAATACAGATAACACAGAAGATAGAGAAGAAAAAAAGGAGGAAACAGACTATGAGAGAGATCAGTTACAGCCAGAACGGAGAGTATCAGATTCCAGATATCAGCCTGGAAGAGACGAGAGGAACCATCGGCAAGTACGGAATGATGCGGAAAGAGTATCTGAGAAATCACAAGGTAGCCAGGTTCAACATTCTGACACTGCAGAACCGTCTGGACAGTCATCTGATGGAGATCGACAGCCAGGCAAGACAGAGAGTAGACGACCTGATGAACGAACTTCTGGAGAAAGATCCGGCACCGGACAAAATGGCAGACGGGATGGCATGGACCAGACACATGAACCAGATCAAGGCACAGGCAGAGGAGCTGGTGATTCAGGAGATTATTTACAGTTAAGTCTGTTCCCAACAGAAGAGGAACAGTTAGGAGAAATAAGGAAAGCGGCAGCTGCATTGGAACAGCCAGCCGCTTTTCTTATTTCCGATGAAGTGGTAAATGATATTCTCCGCACGGGAAGCGGACAGAAAAATACACTGTTTCATATTACAGCAAGACTGATTGAAGGTCTGGATAATGAAGAAATGCGGAGTTTTCTGAAAGATGAATATGGAACTGGTGGCAAAGGATTTACCATAGATGGTCAGAAAATCAGTATCTGGTATGACAATGATGGTATCCGTATCCGGCGAGGGGACTCTGCCAGAAGAAACTTTGACCGCATGGTTACGTGGGAAGAAGCAGCGAACAGAATTCGGGATATGTATGAGGATGGAAATTACGTGGATAATTTGATTTCCAATAATGCCATTGAACAGGAGCAGGAAGAAATGACCAATCTTCTTGCACTTCATTTTCGGGATACTTGCAGAAACTGGGAAAAGAAACAATCATATTCAGACTGGCAGGATGTAGTGAGTGGAGCATGGACAGATCAAGAGGAAGCAGATGCGATTGTCTATCGTTTTGAATGGCTGCAGAAATATATGGATGAGAATCCGGGAGATTATCACCGCTGGGAGATTCAGCATAATCCGGAATATTTCCAACGCTTTCAGGATCTTCAGAGGGAGCGTTCCTGGGTAGATCAGAAATTTACGGTCGAACGTCCGGCACTATCCTTTATCACACAGGATGAAATTGACGCAGTGTTAAGAAGAGGCGGCATTACTGCAGGAGGACGTAACCGAATCTATGAGTATTTCATGGAACATCATGATATGAAAGATGCAGCTGAGTTCCTGAAAAATGAGTATGGAACAGGTGGTTCCTCACCCGGAATACCAGGAGCAGATGCTTCCGACGCATCCCATGATGCAAAAGGATTAAAACTTGCAAAAGGGAAAATTGGCAGTCCAGAGGTAGAAGTTTTATTAAAGTGGAACAAGGTTGCAGAACGTGTTCGCCAGTTAATCCGCACAGATGATTATTTGTCACCGGAAGAAATGGAAAAGTACGAAGAACGACAGGAAGCACAAAGACTGGCAGACCTGGAAGAAGCACAGCAGATGTTAGGAGAACAGCTGGAACAGGATACTTTTACAGCGGAAGATATAACGGATCTGCGACTAGTTGATTCAGAATATATGTCCGGTACCAGAACAAAAATCTATGATTTTGCTTGCAAAGTTAAGGGAGAAGAGAATCGACTTCAATACACATTAGAATATCATGATGATGGAGAAGGTTTCACGATTCATACGGAAAAAGATGATATTTGGGAGCGAATGTCAACACAAGAATTGGAACGTCTGGATGTAAAACTTGGACAAGAAGTACTTTATTATCATTATCACAACAAAACAGTAAATGCGGATACCTTAGATAAATTACGGGAAATCAAGGAAGAAATCATGGAGGAAGAGTCTTCCTATTTTACTGCTATTTCTAAACGTGTGTGGACAGATTATGATAAAAAAGAAAAAGAACTGTCGGGAGAAGTTGAGGTATTGGAAGAAAAAGAATCATTGGAAGAGATTAACGGAATAGCAGAACTGATTCCAGCAACGAACTTCCATATCACAGATGATGAACTTGGACAGGGAACACCGAAGGAGAAATTCCGAGCCAATATTATGGCTATTCAGCTGTTAAAAAAATGTGAGGATGAGAACCGCAATGCGACACCAGAGGAACAGGAAATCTTATCCAGGTACGTCGGCTGGGGAGGTCTTGCAGATGCATTTGATGAGACAAAATCTGCATGGGAGACAGAATATCTGGAATTAAAGACCGTCCTTACACCGGAAGAATATGCTGCAGCCAGAGCTTCCACATTAAATGCTCATTATACACAGCCGATTGTGATTGAAAGTATGTATCAGGTGTTGGAGAATCTGGGATTTACAAAGGGAAATATCCTGGAGCCATCTATGGGAGTCGGGAACTTCTTTGGAAAGCTTCCAGAGAATCTAAACCAGTCCAAACTCTATGGAGTGGAACTGGACAGCATCAGTGGCAGAATTGCTAAACTTCTCTATCCAGATGCCAATATCCAGATCAAAGGCTTTGAGAAGACGGATTATCCCAATGATTTCTTTGACGTGGCAATCGGAAATGTGCCATTCGGTGCATATAAGGTCAATGACCGTCAATATGACCGCTACAATTTTATGATTCATGATTACTTTCTTGCCAAGACTATAGATCAGTTACGTCCAGGTGGTGTAGCTGCGTTGATCACAACAAAGGGAACTATGGACAAGGAATCACCGGAAGTCCGGAAATATTTGGCAGAGCGTGCAGATCTGCTGGGGGCTATCCGACTGCCGAACACAGCTTTTAAGGCAAATGCAGGAACAGAAGTCAGTGCTGATATTTTGTTTTTCCAGAAGCGTGAGAGTTTCACAAAAGAGATGCCAGACTGGGTGAATTTGGAGAGTGATGCAAATGGGATTACCATTAACAAGTATTTTGTTCAGCATCCGGGATTGATTCTTGGTGAGATGAAAGAAGTGTCCGGTCCGTATGGTATGGAAACAACCTGTGCTCCAATGGAAGGAGCTGATCTGGAATTACAGTTACAAGAAGCTGTAAAACACATCAGAGGAAGCATGGTAGCGGCAGTAGATATAGAGGCAGAACTGGATGAGATGCCAGAGAGTATTCCGGCAGATCCGAATGTCCGAAATTACAGCTATACGGTGGTAGATGATCAGGTATATTACCGTGTCAATTCTTTGATGAATCAGGTGAAAATGCCTGCAGCCACTGCAGAACGTGTAAAAGGCATGGTTGCAATCCGTGATACCGTTCGTGAACTGATCGCCATGCAGATGGAAGAATTTGTCACAGACGAAGAAATCCAGAAACAGCAGAAAAAACTGAATCAGGTGTATGATACCTACACAGCAAAGTATGGAGTTATTGGAAGTAATGCTAACAAACGTGCATTTTCTGATGACTCTTCTTATTGTCTGCTGTGTTCCTTGGAAGACTTGAATGAAGATGGAACATTGAAGCGGAAAGCGGACATGTTCACCAAACGAACCATTAAAAAGGCGGTCGCTGTGACAAGTGTGGAGACAGCCACAGAAGCACTTGCTCTGTCCCTAAATGAAAAGGCTAAAGTAGATCTTCCATATATGGCACAGTTGACCGGAAAGACCGAAGAGAAAATCACAGAAGAGCTGGTTGGAGTTATCTTCAAAAATCCACTGACAGACCAGTGGGAAAGCGGAGATGAATATCTGTCTGGAAACGTCAGAGATAAATTAAATACAGCGAGAACTTTTGCAGAGAATCATCCGGAATTCACACCGAATGTGCGTGCATTGGAGGCAGTTCAGCCAAGAGATCTGGAAGCGTCGGAGATTGAAGTGCGTATTGGAGCCACCTGGATTGAACCTTCGGATTATCAGGATTTTATGGTGGAACTGCTTCATACGCCGAGGTATCTTGCACAGAAGGAAATACAGGTAAAATTCTCTGAGGTAAATGGTGAGTGGAGGATTACAGGAAAGAACGCCGACAGTCCAAGAAATGCGTTTGCTTATGCAACGTATGGAACGGAGAGAGCAAATGCCTACCGGATTCTGGAAGATACCTTGAATCTAAAAGATGTTAGAATCTATGATAAAGTCGTAAATGACAATGGGGATGAAGTGCGAGTTTTGAATAAAAAAGAAACTATGTTGGCATCACAAAAGCAGGATGCCTTGAAGGCTGCATTCCAAGATTGGATTTTTAAGGATCAGCAGAGGAGAGAAAGGCTGGTAAGCGTGTACAATGAGCGTTTCAATAGTATCCGTCCCCGTGAATATGATGGTAGTCACTTGAGTTTTCCAGGAATGAATCCGGAAATAGAGCTTCGTCCGCATCAGAAAAATGCAGTCGCACATCAGTTATACGGTGATAATGTGCTTCTGGCACATGTAGTAGGAGCTGGGAAGACTTACGAAATGGTAGCGGCGGCAATGGAGAGCAAACGTCTGGGATTATCACAAAAGAATCTCTTTGTTGTGCCAAACCATTTGACAGAGCAGTGGGGAGCGGAGTTCCTGCAGTTATATCCAGGAGCAAATATTTTGGTAGCAACCAAGAAAGACTTTGAACCGGCAAACCGAAAGAAGTTCTGTGCCAGAATCGCTATGGGAAATTACGATGCTGTTATTATTGGTCATTCCCAGTTTGAGCGTATTCCAATCTCTGATGAGAAACAGGAAGCCATGCTTCAGAGGCAGATTGATGATCTGGAAATGGCAATCCAGAGTGCAAGGTATGAACAGGATGGTGGACGTTATACCGTCAAACAGATTGAAAAGACAAGAAAAACATTGCAGACAAGGCTGGAGAAACTGAATCAGAAAGAGAAAAAAGATCAGGTAGTTACGTTTGAAGAACTGGGAGTGGATCATTTATATGTAGATGAAGCACACAGTTATAAAAACGCATTTCTTTATACAAAAATGAGAAATGTAGCCGGGATTGCACAGAATGAAGCACAGAAGTCGGCGGATATGTTTAATAAATGTCAGTATCTGGATGAGATTACCGGAGGAAAAGGCATTACCTTTGCTACGGGCACACCGATTAGCAACAGCATGACGGAATTATATGTTATGCAGAGGTATCTGCAGAACAGCAAATTACAAAATATGGGACTTGGACTGTTTGATTCCTGGGCCTCCACCTTTGGCGAGGTAGTCACGAGCATTGAGCTTGCACCAGAAGGAACAGGCTACCGTGCAAAGTCAAGATTTGCAAGATTTTATAATATTCCGGAACTGATGAATATGTTTAAGGAGATTGCAGATATCAAGACTTCCGATCAGTTAAAGCTTCCTGTGCCAGAGGCGGAATATGAAACAGTGGTGCTGAAACCAACGGAACAGCAGAAAGAAATCGTAGAAAGTCTGGGGGAACGTGCAGAAGTTGTCAGAAACGGAGGGGTAGATGCTTCGGTTGATAATATGCTGAAAATTACCAATGATGGAAGAAAATTGGCATTGGATCAGCGTTTGGTGAACGAATTATTGCCAGATAATCCAGAAAGCAAAATATCAGTCTGTGCAGAGAAAAGTTATGAGATCTGGAAAGACACGGCAGCACAGAAATCTGCACAATTGATTTTCTGTGACTTGAGCACACCGAAAGGTGATGGCAGTTTCAATGTTTATGATGACTTGAAGCAGAAACTGATAGCGAAAGGTGTACCGGAAAAAGAGATTGCTTTTATTCATGATGCAAATACAGAAGCAAAGAAGACGGAGCTGTTTGGAAAAGTGAAATCCGGGCAGGTTCGTTTTTTGATTGGCTCAACAGCAAAGATGGGTGCCGGGACCAACGTGCAGGATCGTCTGATTGCGTTGCACCATCTGGATATTGGCTGGAAACCATCTGATTTGGAACGTGCGCCCGTAAAGGCATCATAATAAATATACCTTTGGCAAGGTATTAGGATAGTATCTTACAGTCCTATCATCAACCGATTTACCTGTGAGGGAAACTAAATATCAGGGAAAATAGCACGTCGGTAAAGCCATAAGTCAGCTAATTACCAAGCTGCGACTGAATGGGGAGATGAAAAGTTAGGTATGAGGATAAAGCCCATACTGGTTGAACGATAGTCCAAACGGTCAATGTCGGGACTATGGCGTAAGGTAATTATTATTCGC
>NZ_FMUW01000031.1:0-32874 GCF_900101315.1 Blautia sp. SF-50 | reverse complement strand
GGAATGCATATATCTTAATCCACCAAGCCAAGGTGGTACGGATGAATATGCAAACCTCAGAATCGTACACAAAGATATAAAGAGCCTTATCTATTCTAATGACGTGAAAATCATCAAGTCCCTCATCGATTTATTCGATTGTAGGGCACCTGCCAAGATTGCAAAGCTCAACAAATGGAGAGCTAAAGCAGGATTGGAAGCAATTAACCTTATAACAATTAACCAGACTTTGAAGTAACTGTATTAGCAATAAAGACTTATCCCATGGAACGCCGTGTGCAATGAAAGTTGCTTGCACGGTGTGGCTCGGGGCGAAAGGCGTGAAAGCGTCTGACCTATCGAGATTTTTGCTGAACCAGCCACAGACTGCTAATTATTCTATTGAAATGTGGAAGAGATTTCGTAAGTGGGGTGGAATCATTACAGGAATCAGTCAGAATGTAACAGATTTTCTTGGCTCTCTGGCAGTAGAAAGTATTGTGGGAAACAGTGATTTTATCCTGATGTTAAATCAGCACAGCGGGGATCAGAAGATCCTTGCGGAGAAATTGAATATTTCCAAGCATCAGATTTCTTTTGTAAATAACAGTAATGCAGGAGAAGGGCTGCTTTTTTACGGAAATGTAATCATACCTTTTGCAGACAGATATCCGCAGGATACCAGAACCTATGCTTTGATGAGTACTAAACCGGATGAGATTCAGACTTAACGGACAAAAAAGCAGAGGTGAGGTACATTGGGAAAACAAAAATATACGGCGAAAGAGAAGAAAGTCAGCCGTATGACCAGAAATGGTCTGGTTGAGGAAAATCTTGCAACAAAGGAGACCAGAAAAGTTACAAACAGCGATCAGGAGTTGCCTTATAAACAGAAGGATGTAGAACAGGCATTTATTACTTCTGAAAAGAAGAAAAACTCTCATAAAAAAGCTGAAAAGAAACAATTTTCCGAAAAAGTTCAGGAGGGAAATCCTGCCAAAAAAGAAGAGGCTGCAAACAGTCCTCCGGGAAAACGAAAAACACAGGGACGGTACAGATACCGGGACAAGCCTGCAGGTGTATCTGTGGATTCAGCGGTAGAAATACGTGAGCGCAAAGAAAAACACAGGAGTCAGTATCAGCGACAGAAAAAGAAACAGCAGAGACTGCAGTTTGGAAAACTGGAGACAGATGGAAGTCTGAAGAAAGAAAAGAAAACTTCGGCTGAAACAGATGGAGGACATTTTCAGGCAGAGAAGAATGATGTTTCTACAAACCGAAAAAAAGGAAAGCAGAAATATAGCCGAAAAACAATAAAAACTTATCAGGAAGTGGATAAGGCTGCAAGAAAACAGGAAGCTGAGAGGCAGAACAAAATTCCGAAAGATTCTGTTTATACCAAGAAAACAAATGAGGAACAGAAAGCAAAGGTAAAGTACCATTTATATTTCGACAAAAAAACAGAGAAAACGGATGGTAAAAAGAAAACCTTGTCTTCTGTTCCAAAGAAAGCATTAAAAAATGCAGTATATCAGAAAGCAGGCGAAGACGAAGAGGAAAACAGTGCTGTAGATGCAGCACATAAGCTGGTGCGTTCAGGTGAGTGGATATTACAGGAACATAGCAGTAGAAATATCCGGAAGAACCGCAGTCAGATACATAAAGAAAACCGTTTAGAGAAAAGAGCCTGGAAGAGTGCATCCAGGTATCAATATCAGAAATATCTGGCAGAACATCCAGAGATGCAGAAAAAGCTGATCAGAAAATTAATACAGAAGCAGAGGATTAAGCGAGAGTATCAGATGGCATACCGGGCTGGGAAGATTGCAAAAGAAACAAAAGACACCTCAATCCGGTCAGTAAATCTTGCTACTAAAATTGCAAGAAAGGCACAGGAAGTATTTGTAAGAAATGTAACTACTCTGATCTCAATGGGGTTGTTATTGATTTTGCTTCTTTCCGTAATGACAGGATTTGCTTCCTGTTCGGCTATGTTTTCTAATGGAATTTCTACGGTAATCGCTTCCAGTTACATTGCGGATCCGGACGAAATTGAAAAAGCAGAGTTGTATTATACGCAGTTGGAAGCCAGTCTTCAACAGAAAATAAACCAGATGGAAGCCCGGTATCCAGGAAAAGATGAATACAGATATAACATTGGTGAAATCGGCCATGATCCCCATACATTGATCAGTTATCTGACTGCCAGGTATGGGGATTTTAAGTTTGATGAGATAAAAGGAGAACTGGAAACAATTTTTTCTTTACAGTACGGAATCACCGTAGAGGAAAAAAGTGAAACCCGGCAGGAAACATCTACAATACAGGTAGGGCAGTCATTGGGAAATGTTGTGACCAGTGGATACTGTAACTGTCCTATCTGCTGTGGCGTGTGGAGTGGAGGACCAACTGCTTCAGGGGCAATGCCACAGGCTAATCATACGCTTGCGGTTGATGCTGCAAACCCATTTCTTCCAATGGGGACGAAAGTAGTGATGAATGGGATTGAGTACACCGTAGAAGATACTGGAAACTTTGCCCAGTATGGTGTCCAGTTTGATGTTTATTATGATAATCACGCAGTAGCTGAGGCACATGGTCATCAGACCTGGGAATGTTTTCTGGCAGAGGGCAATCAGAACTCTGTGGAAGTTACCCGTACAGTAACTGCAGATGTACTGAATGTTTCTGTTCAGGCAAAACCGCTTAGAAGTGTTATTCTGTCCAGAATGGAAGAGGATGAGCAGGAAATTTATGAAGAGGTCTATTCCAACAGAGGAAATTTACAGACATATAAAACTCCGGTTGAGTTAAACTGGTATGCCTATATCAGTACCTATTATGGGTATTCTGTAAACAATGGAACCGGGCAGACACAACTTCACAGAGGTGTGACGGTTAATGTACGACAGGGAACAGAAGTGAAGTCAGCGATGAATGGTTTTGTTGTAGATGTAGGATATAGCGGAACTTTTGGAAATTATGTAGTTACGCAGGATAAAAAAGGTGTGCAGATTAAATACGCTTATCTGCAGAGCATTTCGGTAGCAAATGGTCAGGAAGTAACAACAGATACTGTAATTGGTACAACGGGAAGTACAGGAAGTGCAACCGGAAGCCAGTTATATTTGGAACTGGTCAAAGATGGGGAATATTATAATCCTGTTTTTTATATCAGTACCGGAGATAGCGGGCTGTATGGTGGAGGCGGCAGTTATGATGATGAGACTGTGCGGAGATTATTTGCGGAAGCAGACAAATATCTTGGTATGCCGTATGTATGGGGCGGTTCCAGCCCGGAGACTTCTTTTGACTGTTCTGGTTTTGTAAGCTATGTGTTTACCAATTCGGGTGTCTGCAATATGGGAAGACTTACTGCACAGGGAATTTATGACATTTGTATGCCTGTATCACCAGAAGAAGCAAGGCCAGGAGATATTATCTTTTTCACTGGGACGTATGATGCGGGAGAGCCGGTTACCCACGTAGGAATTTATGCCGGAGATGGACAGATGATCCATTGTGGAAATCCAATTCAGTATACGTCCATTAATTCTGCATACTGGCAGTCTCATTTTTATGCTTTTGGCAGGCCATAAGGAGGGGCGTATTTGAACATTGAACGAATAAAAGAAGAACTTGCAAGAACCTACGTTAAGATTGAAAAGCTACAGAAAAAAGCAAGGGATCTGGAAGAACAGAAGAAACAGGCAGAGGATATGGAGTATCTAAAAATTATCCGAAGCAATGGAGTTTCCGCAGAGGAACTTCAGTTGATGATTGATATCAGCAAGGAGGAACAAAAAAAGATATTGGAAACCAGAGAAAAGGAGCAGACAGAAAATGAAGAAATTTCATAAAAGAGCAGCTGTATTTTTAACCGCAGCTACGTTAGCAGGACTTCCGGCAGGAGCTTTCTTTTATAGTTCGCCCGGAAGTCTGACTGTATGGGCAGATAATGTAGAAGTGGAATCATCAGAAGAAAGCAGCCCGGAAGATGTTGATTTTTCAGATGGATCAGAAGCTGAAATTCTTGCAGATCCAGTGGAACAGGCACAGGAAGATGCAGGAAATGATGTGACGGAAACACCAGAAGTAGGGATTACCTTTACAGAACCCGAAGGCTGGCAGACAGATACGGCAACCGTAAAAATTCAAGTGGAAGATACAAAGAATACAGGTGCTTTTTCTATTGCAAAAGTAGAAGCAAGACTTTCAGAAAATGGAGGATGGTCAGACATAACCGGAAATATGGAAGTATCCATCTCTTCTAATTGTAGTGTTTATGTGAGAGTTACCGATCAGAATGGAAATACTTATGAGCAGAATCGTTACATAGAGTGTTTTGATAAAACCAAACCAACTATTATTGCGGCTGCGAAGAATGGGATACTGATCGTGCAGGGAGTTGATGCGGAATCGGGAATTGCTGCTTTGTATGTCAATGGAAATGAATTCACAGAACTGACGAATAATACGTTAAATGTCCGTTTGCAAAAAGCGGATACTTCCTATGAATACTTTACCCTGCAGGCAAAAGACAAAGCAGGAAATATGTCAGAGATCTATAAAGTAGGAAACCCTTATTATGAAAATCCAGATGCAGTAAAAGAGAATACAGAGGTTTCCGGAACGGAGCAGAATGCAGCTTCTTTGCCAGCCGATGGAACTGCAAGTAAGCCCACCAGTGCTACGGCAACCGTAACGGAACATCAGACAACGAACGAGACTGCTACTGCACCAACAGAACCAGAAAACACAGGAAATGAAACGGATACAGAAGCAGATACCGGACGGGTGCAGGGAGAAAGTTCTGCTTCCGGCATGACAACAGGAACAGTTCAGGACAAAGGGGGAAAGGAATTTTATACGATCAAGACAAAAAGTGATAAGGTTTTTTATCTGATTGTAGATAAGGATAAAACGGATGAAAATGTTTATCTTCTTACAGAGGTAGGCGAAAATGATCTTTTGAACTTTACGGATACCAACATGGTCACACTTCCACAGAACCAGGCTATTGCAGAATCCGCACTGCCACTTGAAACAGAGAAGCTCACAGAGACATCGGAACCAGAAGTTACGATCATACCGGAAGAAAAGGAAGAACCTGAGAAGAAAAGCAATAATTCCGGCACGATTTTATTAATGCTGCTGGTTCTGGCAGGAGTTTGTGGTGCTTACTATTATTGGAAATTTATGAAAGGAAGAAATACTTCTTTTGATTATGAAGAGGACGAGGACGACGATGAGGAGGAAGAAGATACAATTCGTGAGGATGATGAAGAATTAGAAGAATATGAAATGGAAGGTGAAGTAGAAGACGAAGAATCAGAGGAATAACTTTGTTTCACTTAATTACAGCGACAGGTGCAGAAAGGAGATAGAAAATTGCAGCTTGTAATTGCGGAAAAACCCAGCGTAGCCAGAAACATTGCGAAGGTGCTTCATGCCACAAACGTAAAAGATGGCTACCTGGAAGGAAAAGAATATCTGGTTTCCTGGTGTATTGGGCATTTGATTGAACTGGCTAGTGCGGATCAGTACCGGGATGACTGGAAAGCATGGAAATATGAAACACTTCCCATGATTCCGGAGAATTGGAAATATCAGATTAAAGAAAGTACCAAAGGGCAGTTTCGGGTTTTAAAGGAACTGCTTCACAGAGCAGATATCACAGAAGTTATATGTGCAACAGATGCAGGAAGAGAAGGGGAGTTGATTTTCCGTCTGGTATATAACCAGGCAGAATGTAAACTTCCCTTTAAAAGACTGTGGATTTCTTCCATGGAGGAAAAAGCAATTCTGGAAGGATTTCAGCAGCTGAAAGATGGACATGAATATGATGATCTTTATTATTCTGCAGTGGCGCGAAGTGAAGCAGACTGGCTGGTAGGAATTAATGCCACCAGACTGTTTACGGTACTGTATCACCATCGGTTGATTGTAGGTCGGGTGCAGACACCTACACTTGCAATGCTGGTGGAACGGGAAAAGAGCATCGAGAACTTCCAGAAAGAGAAGTATTATCTGGTTCATCTTCTGATGGATGGATTGGATGCTGTAAGCAGCCGGATAAAAGAGAAAAGTGCTGCCGTTCAGATGATGGAGGATATGAAGGATGAAACTGCACAGATTCTTTCAGTAAAGAAAGAGAAGAAAAAGGTACAGCCGCCGAAATTATATGATCTGACCACATTACAGAGGGATGCAAATCGTCTTCTTGGATTTACGGCACAGCAAACCTTGGACTATACCCAAAGCCTTTATGAGAAGAAACTGGTGACGTATCCAAGGACGGATAGCCAATATCTTACAGATGATATGGAAGAAAATGCTCTTCTGGTTGTCGGGGCAGTAAATAGTATGTTTCCTGAAATGTCAATAAAGGGTTCAGAACCAGATATAAAGAGACTTTTGAACAGTAAAAAGGTATCAGATCATCATGCAATTATACCAACGGTAGAAATTACAAACATGGATTTAAAAGCACTTCCGGGTGGAGAAAAGGAAATTCTCATGCTGATTGCATCAAAGTTATTATGTGCATCGGAACAGGAATACATATATGAGAGTATTAAGACTGAAATTTCCTGTCATGGAGAACTGTTTACTGCATCTGGAAAGAATGTTCTCCAATATGGATGGAAAGAAGTGGAAGAACGGTTCTTTAAATCATATGGGAAAAATGCAGAAAATCCAGAAGAGGAGGAAAGTGATTTTCCAGATATAAAAATGGGACAGGTATTTGAAAGTGTTGTTGTAAAATTTAGTGAACATTTTACAGCACCGCCGAAGCATTATACGGAGGATACACTTCTTAGTGCCATGGAACACGCTGGTAGCTCGGAAATGACAGAAGACGCAGAGAGAAAAGGTCTTGGGACTCCGGCTACCAGGGCGGCGATTATTGAGAAGCTGGTCGAGAAAGGTTTTATTGAGCGTAAAAAGAAGCAGATATTACCGACAGCAGATGGAAGAAATCTGATCAGGATTCTTCCGGAAATGATCAAATCACCAAAACTTACAGCAGAATGGGAAAATGATCTGACACTGATTTCCAGAGGCCAGAAAAATGTAGAAGAATTTCTCTTCGAAATTGAAAAAATGGTTACCAAATTGGTAAGTGATAATGGACAGCCAGTGGAAGAATACCAGAAACTATTTTCAGATGGTCGGAAAGAAATTGGAAAATGCCCAAGATGCGGCAATAAGGTTTATGTGGGAAAGAGAAATTATTATTGTTCAGGAAGTGATTGCAGTTTTACTTTATGGAAAAATAACCGATTTTTTGAGAGTCAGGGAAAAACACTTGATGAAGCAACTGTCAGGAAGCTGCTGAGTGAGAAGCAGGTGCATTTCAAAGATCTGGTATCAGAGAAAACAAAAAGGAAGTATGAAGCAACTATAAAGATGGAGGTTTCAGAAACCGGAAATCCAAAGTTTCAGTTGATTTTCCCGGAACGGAAGAAAGGAAAAAAGAATGAAGAATAAAAAAAATATGAGAAGATTTTTGTCGGGATTCTTGGCAATGCTTACAGTGTTATCTACAATTCTATCTCCAATACTGTCCTATGCGGCAGATGTAGTGCCAGTGCCAGAAGAGCCACCGTTATACGAAGAGGTAAAAAATGAACTTGATGCAGATGAGGTGGTAAAAGCAAAAGATCTGGAACTGGAAACAGGCAGTATTTTTGAAGTGGAGAAAGATTTTACCGGACTGGAAATACCAGATGAAAAAAAGGTGAAGATCACTTTCCATGAGGCAAAAAATGAGGAAAAGCAGGACTTTACAACAGATTACGAAGATACATACAAAGCTGTTTATTATGTAGAGCCAGTAAGTGGCCACCCAATTTATCAGATCAATCGTAAGCTGATTGTAAAGGAAGCGGTGGTGCAGGTTGCTGAATCTGAGAATCAGGAATCTGTAAGCAATCAGGAAGATGAGAATGAAGCAGAAGGCGAGGAACCAGCCATAGGCACTGCAGAGAGTGAAGAACCTGTGCAGGATGAGGTAAATGTAGAAATTCCGTCAGAGGATGGAATCTATGAAGAAGTAACTCCGACAGAAATTCCGGTTGAGGAAGAGCCAATAGATACACCAATCCCGGAAAACCCGTCTGAGGAAGTTTCAACAGAAGAACCTGCCATAGATGATAATCCGGATACAGACAGCACATTTGAAGAAATTACAGATACAGATCCGGAAGAAATGCCAGAGGCGACAGACGACTCTTTTACAGATGGAACAGAGAAAACAGAAGATGCAGATGGAAATTATCAGGTAAATATTGTTCGTGGAGAGGAATTTCATATTGAGCTGAACCATGAAGATGGACAGTATCAGCCAGGAGAAACCGTTGTTTTTTCCGGAGATATGCCGCAAGGCAGCTTAATTGCAGTAGGAACAACAAAAGTACAGGCAAACCAGACAGAGAATACAGAAGATTTATTGTATTCTGAGGTGACTTATCACGAAGAATCGGATAAATTCAGTTTTGAAATGCCAGCAGATGACATTGATCTAAGTGTTTCCATGGATCAGGCAGAAAACGGTATCATGTTACTTGCAACCGATACTCCATGGGATGATGCAACAAATATTGAAGCAAATAAATATTACTATTATTCAGATGGCCAGCTTCATCCGTTTGATACAGTTATGGGACAGGGTGGAAATGACAGCTACAAATATGTTCGTTACAAAGCAGGCGGAAAGACTTATACAGTAAATGCGTATTGTATGCAGCACTCCATGCAGTCACCTCCAAGTGGGACAACATATAAAAATATGGTTGAACTGGATGAAGGCGGAGATGATAAATATTTGAGAAAAGCCTTATTCTATGGATATGGCGGTCCAGGATGGGGACATACATTCAATGGATATAATGTAAAATCCATTATGGAAAAATATGGATGCAGTTCTGAGACAAGAGCCATGCAGCATTACCTGGTTGACTATTTATATGATGGCGAATCCGGATTTGGAGGTGCGCTTTCTACAACCGCTAAAAATATGCTGAAAGAGATTAAAGCAGCTCTTGCTAAAATGCCTGATCCGACAGCAATGAAACTTCTTCCAGGACTTTCCGTTAATGCAACGGGAAAGGAAACAGAAAGTTTTACCTGGAAGGCAAATGAAGCATTTACCATTACCATTCATCTGGAGAACGGAGTAAGCCTTGTTAATGAAACCACAGGAAAAACGGCATCTGGAAATGTCACTGTAAAGGGTGGAGAGAAATTCCATCTTGTAGCTACAACAGCCAATATGGGTAGCCTGAAAGGAAAGTATGCGATTACATCTAATTTCCCTTTGGATTTCCATGCAATGCTCTTAAAATTGGAGAGTTCACAGGACATTGGTTTTGGCTACTATACAGATTCCTCTGACCTGCAGATTACAGTTGACTGGCCGGAAGAAGCAGTTATTGAAATTACAAAGAAAGATGGAGATACTGGAAAAAATCTAGCTGGAGCCGTGTATGGGGTATATAGTGATAACGCCTGCACAAAGCTGATTGCTAAAATGCCGCCAACAGACAGCAATGGTTCTTCACGTGTAACTCTTACTAAGACACAGGATACAGTTTACTTAAAGGAAATTACAGCACCAGAAGGTTATGTTGTCCAGGCTTCCTCTTATGGAGTGAAATTAGTAGTTGGCAGTACGACCAAACAGACTGTAACGGACAAAGAGCAGAAAGGAAATCTGACCGTTTATAAAGAGGGTGAGGTTTTCGTAGGAGCTGTATCTGATGAAAATGGAACTTTATTCCAGTATGAGAAACGCCGTCAGAAAGGAGCCGTTTATAACGTATATGCTGCCGAGGATATTGTAACAGCAGGTGGAAAAACAGTTTACAAAAAAGGCGCAGAAGTAGCGAAAAATCTGATCACAGGTGAGAACGGTTCTGTAACGGTAAAGAATCTTCCGCTTGGAAGCTATAATGTAACAGAAGCACAGGCCCCGGAAAATTTTTATAATGCAAAAGAAACAAAAAAAGTAACCATTTCTTATGCAGGGCAAACTGCAGAAGCGGCTTTCTCAGAGACTACCTTTACAAATGACCGTCAGAAAGCAGTGGTGCAGGTGATAAAGAAAGACAAAGATACTGAAAATACACTATCCGGAGGGCATTTTGCTCTGTTTGCAGCGCAGGATATGAAAACTGTGGATGGAAAAGTAGCAGTAAAAAAAGATGCTCTGATTGAGACTGCAATTACTGGTACTGATGGAAAAGCAGCATTTAAAGCAGATCTTCCAGTGGGATTTTCTTATTATGTAAAAGAAGTCCAGGCTCCGGCTGGTTATGTCAGAAATGAGAAAGATACTTATTCTTTCCAGTTCAGTTATACCAATGATGAACAGGCAAAAATTTCTTTCAGTCATACTTTTGTGAATGACAGGGTCAGTGCTGCAATCTCTTTGAATAAAAAAGATGCCGAGACAAAAGAAAATAAGGCACAGGGAGATGCTTCCCTGGAAAATGCGGTGTATGGACTTTATGCAAGAAACGACATTACCCATCCGGATGGAAAGACAGGCGTTATTTATAAAGCCGGAAGCCAGATTTGTACGCTAACTACCGATAAAGAAGGAAAAGCAAGGATAGAGAATCTTTATCTTGGAGAGTATTACATCAAGGAAATTACCCCATCCGTAGGATATCTGGCAGACGAGCATGAATATGATCTTGTATGCAGTGATGAAGGTGATCTGACAGCGGTTGTAGAAAAAGAGTGTACCTCACTGGAAACGGTGAAGAAACAGCCGTTTGAACTTATTAAAGCTGCCAATAATGGAGACACAGATGCTGCATTACTATCCGGAGCTGGATTTAGTGCATATCTGGTATCTTCTTTGGTGGTAAAAGAGGATGAAAATTATGATTTTTCCTCTGCAGAGCCGGTTGTGATCGGTGAAAATGGAGCAACGGAAATTTTTACAAATGAAAAAGGCTATGTAAAATCCATTGCAATTCCATATGGAACATATCTGGTGAGAGAAACTACAACACCCCATAATTACAAACCTGTAGATGATTTTATTATCCGGATTACAGAGAATAAACCAACAGAGCCGCAGACATGGAGAGTTCTTTTGGATAAAGAATTTTCTGCAAAACTGAAAATTATCAAACAGGATGATGAGACTAAAAAATCTGTTCTAATTCCGGGAACAGAGTTTAAAATTTATGATATGGATCATGAAAAATATGTAGAGCAGGTAACTACATATCCGACAACCGTTACACATATCTCTTATTTCACAGATACAGATGGATATCTGATCCTGCCGCAGAATTTAAAAATCGGTCATTATAGAATCGAAGAGGTAACAGCACCGGACGGTTATACCATTAACAAAAATTATGTCGAAATACAGGTGGACACCAATACCCTGTATCAGACTGATCCGGTATCAGGTGATGCAATCATTGAAGTTGTATATGAGAATCATCCGGTGAAAGGAAAACTCACTGTACAGAAAAAAGGAGAGGTTCTTTCGACCTATAAGAATGATTTTAAGTATGAAGTTCAGAATCTTTCCGGTGCAGTATATGAAGTGTATGCTGCAGAGGATATTTATACAGCTGATTTCCAGAAAGATGACACAGGAAAAAGAATCCTGAAATATGCAAAGGGTGAAAAAGTTGCAGAACTGACAACGGATGAATCCGGAAAAGCAGAGCTTGATAATCTGCCTCTAGGAGAATACAAAGTTGTAGAAAAGACTGCACCGGAGGGATTTGTATTAAATGAAGAAGAACAGAAGATTTCTTTCGTCTATGCAGACCAGGATACACCAGTGATCTCACAGAGTGCAGAGTTTATAAATGACCGCCAGAAAGTAGAAGTGTCAGTTGTGAAAAAAGATGCTGAAAATGAGAAAGGGCTTTCTGGAGCAGAGTTTGGTCTTTACGCAAAAGAGGATATAAAAGCAGGGGATAAGGTACTGGTAAAAGCAGACGAACTGCTTACAAAAGCGGTAACAGGTGAAGATGGAAAAACTGTTTTTGAGCAGGATCTGCCATTTGGAACTTATTATATAAAAGAACTGGCAGCACCAGATGGTTTTGTATCTTCAGATGAGCAGATTGAGGTGACTGCGAAATATCAGGGACAGGAAGTAAAAACAGTAAAACTGGAAACCGTTTTTAAGAATGAGCCGACAACAACTGAATTTACAAAATCAGATATTACAACAGGTGTGGAACTTGACGGAGCAACACTGACGGTTTTGGATTCAGACGGAAAAGAAGTAGAAAAATGGACTTCTGTAAAAGGAAAAGCTCATGTAATAAAAAGACTCCATGTGGGAAAAACCTACACACTTCGGGAAGAGTTTGCACCATATGGTTATCTGCAGGCGGAGGAAGTGAAATTTACAGTTTCTGATACTGCAGATGTTCAAAAAGTAGAAATGAAGGATGCTGTTCCGGTTGGACGAATCATCATCAATAAAAAAGGTGAATTTGTCAAAGAAGTTACCTGGAAAGATATGCTGGCAGGCGGCATGGACGCAGCATTTGGCTATGTTACAGGTTCTTTGAAAGATGTTACTTTTGAAATTTATGCAGCGGAGGATATCAAGGCTGCAGATGGGGAAAGCAGTGATTATTATAAAAAGGACGAACTGGTAGCAACAATTACGACAGATGCTCTTGGATATGCAAGATCAGAAGATCTTCCTTTAGGCAAATATTATGTAAAGGAAAAAGAGACGGCGGATGGATATGTTCTGGATGGAGAAATCAGAGAGGTTGATCTGACTTATCGTGATCAGAATACTCCGGTTGTGACTTATGATGAGGACTGGCAGAATAACCGCCAGAAAGCAAAAGTAACTGTAGTTAAGAAAGAAAAAAATACAGACCGTGTTCTGGAAGGCGGAGTATTTGCACTTTATACAAAGAATGATATTTTAAATGCAGAAGGCGAAGTAATCCTGAAAGCAGATACCATGATCGAGCAGAAAGCTACGGATCAGGATGGAAGGATTGTATTTACGGCAGATCTTCCAATCAATGGCAGCTACTATGTAAAAGAAGTGCAGGCTCCTGCTGGATTTGTGACAACAGAAGAAATCAAGGAATTTGATTTTGCTTATGCGGGAGAAGAGGTTGCAGAAGTATCCTTTGAGTTCACTTATGAAGATGAGCCAACTACTTTTGAAATCACAAAATCAGATATTACAACCGGGGAAGAATTACCAGGTGCAAAACTGAAAGTATCCGATTCAGAGGGAAACGTTGTGGATGAGTGGACATCCGGAAGCACACCACACATCATTAAGGAACTGGAAGTTGGAAAGAAATATACATTAACAGAGACAATTCCTGCTGATGGCTATGCAACTGCAGAATCCATTACGTTTGTAGTAGAAAATACTGCAGATATACAGAAAGTAGAAATGCAGGACGATACAACAAAAATTCTGATCAGTAAAGTTGATATGACAGATGGAAGCAGCGAGGTCAAAGGTGCTAAACTGTATATTCTTAATGAAAACCAGGAAGTTATGGAAAGCTGGACATCTGGTGATCAGCCCCATTATGTAGAGAAACTTCCAATCGGTACTTATACATTATTGGAGGAAACAGCACCGAAAGGCTATATTGTGGCAAATAAAGTGACATTTGAGGTTAAGGACACCGGAGATGTTCAGGGAGCCAAAATGGAAGATGAACAGGCAATGGGCAAGGTAATCTTAAATAAAACAGATAAAGACACCAAGAAGCCAATGAAAGGTGTAGAATTTGCCCTTTGTGACAGTAAAGGTAAAGTTCTGGAAACTCTGGTAACAGACAGTGCCGGCCATGCAGAATCAAAGAATTATCCGATTGCGACTTTTAAGAATGGGCAGTATAAAAAAGCAATCACATATATCCTGAAAGAAACAAAAACACTGGATGGCTATCAGCTTGATGAAACCGAGCATAAGATTCAGTTTGAATATGTCAATGACCGTACTCCTGTGATTGAATATACTCTGGATCTGACAAATAAGAAAGCTCCGGAAAAAGACACTCCGGAAACATCAGAAAACCAGGGAGTCAGCACTCCTGTTTCCCATGGTTCTGATGCGACTTCTGTATCCAATTCACCAAAAACAGGAGATAATACAAATATTGCTATTTTTGTGCTGGCGCTTGCAGTATCAGCAGGATGTCTGGGAACTGTAGTGACAGTTAAGAGAAAACGCAAATGATAATATAAATAGTGTTCTGGGGCTGTGGTTACTGCACAGCCCCATTTTGAAAAGGAGAAGAAATTGAAATTAGGAGCAAGAATAAGAAAAATCCGTATGTTTCGCAACATAACTCAAAAGGAATTGGGACGCAGATTAGGATATGGGGAAAGTAGTGCGGATGTGAGAATCGCCCAATATGAAAGTGGACAGCGTACACCGAAGCAGGAAACGCTTATCCGGATAGCAGAAATATTGGAAGTTGATGTCCGAAATTTTTTAAGTCTTGGAATTGCGACAATGGACGAATTAATGGAAACTTTATTCTGGATGGATGAAGAAAATAGAGGGCTTTTTCATCTGTTCCTGCTAAATGATTCAGAAAGTGAAACAGTTGGAATCACAATGAGGGATAAAAAAACAATGTCTTATCTGCAGGAATGGATGGGGAAAAAGCAGAAACTGGGCGATGGAAGAATTACAGAAGAGGAATATCTGGAATGGAAACTGCATTGGCCAGAGAATAAACAAAAAAAAGAATATAAAACCGTATGAAGTAAAAAGGAATTGCTTTGCGGAGAGTTACCTGTTAGAATATTACTGGAGTAACCGTGTACAGGGTTGGTAAAAACCTCCTGGATTTTCGGATCTCGTTAAGGGATACAGAAGAAGGGAGGTGGAGCGAATGGATACATACGAAGTCTTGAGCTTATTGTTCTTAGGCGGTACGTTTCTGATTGCTTTGCTTGCCTATTTGGATAATAGGGACAACAAGCGAAAAAAATAGCCTACCCTGTCTGCCAACAGGATAGGCAGCTCTCTTTGAGAGCAAAATAAATTAAAACCTAATCCAGGAGCATCCACCTTGTGGGCGGTTACTCTTTTCAATTAGAATATAGCATTTTCTCTCCGAAAAGTAAAGTACATTTTATGCAGCCAATTCTAAAAAAGAGTGGGCTGTTTTTTTATTGATAGGAGGGAAGTTTAATGTCTAAACTACAGGACATCCGAAACTTGGTGCAGGAACATGCCGTATCAGTGAGCAGTTCGCCAGGGGATTGGATGGATTATATGGACACAGCATCAAGGTTATATCGTTATTCTTTTTCAGACCAGCTTCTGATCCATGCACAGCGTCCAGACGCAACAGCCTGTGCATCACTGGAACTATGGAATGAAAAGATGTTACGCTGGGTAAATCGTGGTGCAAGAGGAATTGCCCTGTTTGATGAAACCTGGCAGAATACCAAACTTCGTTATGTGTTTGATATTTCGGATACCCATATGGTAGCCGGGGGCAGAAGCCCGTATCTGTGGCAGATGCAGGAACACCAGAGAGAAGAGATCCTCACCCATCTGGCAGAGGTCTATGCTCTGGAAGAAAAGGATACAGCAACTTTGCAGGATGCATTGATGGCAGTCGCAAGGGAAATGGTCAGTGATAATCTGGAGGAATACCTGGACGGATTGGAATATGCTGTAGAAGGTACTTATCTGGAAGATCTGGATGAGGTGACGATTCGCAGTGATTTCCGTCAGCTGGCAACAGACAGTGTTTACTATCTGCTTTCCAGGCGATGCGGGCTTGACCCGATGGAACTTCTGGAAGAAGAGGACTTCATGCATATTACAGATTATAACCATCTGTCAGTTCTCACCTTCCTTGGAAATGCGGCAAGCCAGCTCAGTGAGAGTATTCTGATTGATATTGGAAAGACCGTACATAAAATTTCTCTGGAAGAAGCGAGAAAAGAGGTTGAAAATTCCAATGAAAGGAATTATAATAACTTTACCACGTTAATGCGTGAAACTAAAAACCAGGATGCAGAAACGAAAAAAGAAGAAAATATTGAAAATGAAGGAGGAACCGATTATGGAACTGACATATCATCGCAAGGGAGATTACCTGTTTCCGAATCTGACCGTCGAAGAGGAAGAAGTAACGATCGGGAAATACGGGATGCTGCGGAGGACATTTCTGAAAGAACACAAGAACAGCCTTTATCAGAGCCTGTTCCTGACCGGGAAGCTGAACAGCCATCTGGAACAGATCGAGAAAGCAGCACAGGAGAGAATGGACAGCCAGATGGAGAAACTGCTGGAGAAGAATCCGGCACCGGACAAGGAAGCAGATCCGATGGCATGGACAGCACACATGAACGTACTGATGGCAACAGCGGAAGAGAGCATCTTGACGGAATTGGTATACAGTTAGTCGAAGATACAAGAGAAGATGGATTGAGTAAAGCAGAGGAAGAGATCGCCTCTGCTTTATCTTTGCCCGAATATCCCACCGCAGATGAACAAAGGCGGCAGATCGAGGAAAGAGCAGCTGCCCTTTATGCCGGAGAAATCCCGATTCCAGAGGAAGTTGTCGATGAGATCTTACGGACAGGAGGAAACCGGAAAGCAAGCCAGCTCCGGATCATCTATAATTTCATGAGTGAACAGACACCGGAGGAATATACGGAGTTTGTGAAGCGTGAATACCGCAAAGGGGGAAAAGGTTTTCAGATTGATGGAAATGAATATTCGGTCTGGTTTGATGAAACTGGGATGCAGATCGCAGTAGGGCATACAGTTACAGACCATATCTTAGATAAGGCATTTTTATCATGGGAAGATGTCAGCGGACGTATCCATCAGCTTTTAGACCAGGGTGAATATGCACCGCAGTCTGTATTGGATGCGGCAAGAAGTAATGCAGTAAAAGAACACGCCCAGGCTCTTGCCTATATGAAAGGGGATATGGCAGAAGGAGTAGCGGAGATTGTTTTCGATGAGGAGGATTTACCACATCTTCGCAGTATCTATCCGGAGATCACGGATTATCTGGAAGAAAAGCTGGAGGATCCCCAGTGGCTTTCGGAACTGAATGAAAGACTGGATGCACTGGCAGAAGCCTATGAAGAAAATCATTCTATTATGCGTTTCCATCATTATAATCCTATAAATATCTCAAAGCAGTTTCAGAAGTTTGCGGATGAGGTGATTCCTTATCAGGCTAGGGAGGGCTTTGCCTGGAAAGAACATCCGATGTTCATTACACAGGATGAGATTGATGCTTATCTTGCAGGAGGTGGAGCGTATTCGCAGGGCAGGCTTAGGACGTATTCCTTTTATCTGCTGCATGAAGATGAAAGATCGAGGACAGGTTTTATCAAGGAACAGTATGGGATCGGTGGAAGCAGTCATGCACTGTCTGGTGCCGATGATTCACACGCAAACTATGATGGAAAAGGATTGTTTCTTGCAAGAGGTGCTTATGGGAATCCATATACGTCAATTTTATTATCCTGGAATAAAGTTGCAAATAGAGTAGCTTATCTGATAAAGAATGACCAGTTCCTGCAGGCAGAAGATTATGCTCGTATGCCGGAATATGAACGGGAACAGATGGCAAATAAGGTACTACGCTTTTATGACCGTCTTCCGGAAGAGATAGACAGACCATTTACGGATGATTTTTTCTGGGAAAAACCAGGAAAAGAAATGGAGGCAGTATTAGAGAATCCAGAGCAGACAGAGGAACTGTTACAGAAGATGGATGCAGCGTTGGCAGCTCTTCCATTGGATTTTGAAGCGTATGGGACAAATTACCAGCAGAAAACAGAACTTCTTTCAGAACTTCACCAGTATGCAGAAGGAACCTATACGATTTTCCCGACACCGGAAGCAGAACCGTCTTTTGCGGAACCATCCGGACACCAGATGACCATGTTTGATTTCTTGGATACGAAGGCAGTGGCAGAACCGACCGTAGTAGATATGTCAGATGTGGAGGAAATAGAAGAGGAAGAGGTTACTGCCGAAGAAGATATTCCGGAAAGTCAGGAACAGGAAAAAGCTGTGTTAGAACCACACAACTTCCGTATCCAGGATAATGACCTTGGTGCAGGCGGTCCGAAGGCAAAGTATAAGGCAAATATGGAAGCCATCCATTTGTTACAGACTTTGGAGAAAGAAGAACGTCTGGCAACACCCGAAGAACAGGAAATCTTATCCCGATATGTTGGATGGGGTGGCATCCCACAGGCATTTGAGGAAAATAACAGCAGCTGGGCAGATGAGTATCTGGAGTTAAAGAATACCTTATCACTGGAAGAATACAATGCAGCAAGGGCATCGACCTTAAATGCTTTTTATACGTCCCCGATAGTAATCCGAAGTATGTATGAAGCACTGGAAAATATGGGACTGAAACAGGGAAATATTCTGGAACCGTCCTGTGGTGTCGGTAACTTTATGGGACTGATCCCGGAGAGTATGGGCAAAACCAATATGTACGGTGTGGAACTTGACCCGGTTTCAGGCAGGATTGCAAAACAGCTTTACCAGAAAAATAAGATTGCCGTGCAGGGATTTGAGGAAACCAGTTATCCGGATAGCTTTTTCGACTGTGTGATAGGCAATGTTCCGTTTGGAGCGTATCAGGTCAGTGACCGTAGGTATGACCGGCATCATTTTATGATCCATGATTATTTTATTGCAAAATCCCTTGATCTGGTGCGTCCGGGCGGCGTAGTTGCAGTAGTAACTTCCAGTGGAACGATGGATAAGCAGAATCCGGCAGTGAGACAGTATATCGCAAACCGGGCAGAACTGCTTGGAGCCATCCGATTACCGAATAATGCGTTCCAGATAAATGCCAATACCAGTGTTGTTTCTGATATTCTGTTTTTCCAGAAAAGGGACAGGGCATCCATTGAGGAACCGGAATGGTTAAATTTAAAGGAAACACCGGAAGGCTATTCAGTCAATGCTTATTTTGCAGAGCATCCGGAAATGGTGCTTGGTGAGTTTATTACAGAAAGTACCCAGTATGGAAAGCAGGAAGTGACCGTAAAACCAAAAGAAGGAATTACCTTAGAAGAACAATTAAAAGAAGCTGTCCAGAATATCCATGGTACGATCACGGAACTGGAACTTTCGGATACAGAGCTGGAGGAGGATGTTGTCTCTATCCCGGCAGACCCGGAGGTAAAGAATTTTAGTTTTACTGTGGTAGATGATGAAGTTTATTACCGGGAAAACTCTGTGATGAACCGCATGGAGCTTCCGGCAATGACAGCGGAACGTGTCAAAGGGATGGTGAAGATTCGTGATATTACGAATGAACTGATCCAGTGCCAGATGGAAGAGGGAAGCGATGAACAGATCACAAAGCTGCAGGAAAAACTTAATGAAGAATATGATACTTTTACAGCAAAGTATGGTCTGCTTAGCAGTAATGCCAATAAGCGGGCATTTAGCCAGGACAGCAGCTATTGTCTTTTGACTTCTCTGGAATTTCTGGATGATAAGGGAGAACTGAAACGGAAAGCGGATATTTTTACCAAAAGGACAATCCGCAGGGCAGAAACGGTAACTTCCGTGGATACTGCCAGTGAAGCACTTGCGGTTTCCATTGGTGAGAGGGCAGGCGTTGACCTTTCCTATATGGCACAGCTTTCCGGGAAAACAGAAGCAGAACTTACCGAAGAACTGGCAGGGGTGATCTTTAAGAATCCGATCAGTGAAAAATGGGAGCCGTCGGACGAATATCTTTCTGGAAATGTGAGGGAGAAACTGCAGATCGCAAAACAGTTTGCAGAAGATCATCCGGAATATCAGGTGAACGTGCAGTATTTGGAGCAGGTACAGCCAAAAGATCTGGATGCGTCAGAGATTGAGGCAAGACTTGGGGCAACCTGGATCTCCGAGGATTACATTACAAGGTTCATGGCAGAGACATTTCATACACCAAGATATTATGTAGGGAGCAAGGTCAAAGTCCAGTATGCCGAAGTGACCGGACAATGGAATGTTATGGGAAAGAATGTGGACAGCTACGGAAATGCCCTTGTCACTTCCACTTATGGAACACAGAGAGCCAATGCCTACCGTCTTTTGGAAGATGCCTTAAACCTTAGAGATACCAAGATTTATGACACGGTACAGGATGCCGATGGGGAACACCGGGAATTAAACCGGAAGGAAACAATGCTGGCACAGCAGAAGCAGGAGCTGATCAAAGAGGAATTTAAAGAGTGGATATTTAAAGACCTGCACCGACGGGAAGATCTCTGTAAGATTTATAATGAACGATTTAACAGCATCCGTCCACGGGAATATGATGGAAGCCATATTCAGTTTGTCGGCATGAATCCGGAGATCACCCTGATGCCGCACCAGAAAAACGCAGTGGCTCATGTGCTGTATGGAAATAACACCCTTCTGGCTCATTGCGTAGGAGCAGGGAAGACGTTCCAGATGATCGCAGCCGGTATGGAATCAAAACGGCTGGGACTCTCACAGAAGAATCTTTATGTTGTGCCAAACCATCTGACCGAGCAGTGGGGCAGTGATTTCCTACGTCTCTATCCGGGAGCAAATATCCTGGTGGCAACAAAGAAGGACTTTGAGCCGGCAAACCGAAAACGTTTCTGTTCCCGTATTGCGACAGGAGATTATGATGCCGTGATCATTGGACATACACAGTTTGAGAAAATCCCCCTTTCAAGGGAACGGCAGATTGCCATGCTGGAAGATCAGATCGCAGATATTACGTTTTCCATTGAAGAAGCGGCACATCAGGCAGGACAGAATTATACCATCAAGCAGTTGGAAAAAACAAAGAAGAGTCTGCAGGCGAGGATGAAGAAACTCAATGACCAGACCAGAAAGGATGATGTAGTAACTTTTGAGCAGTTGGGCGTAGACCGGCTGTTTGTGGATGAAAGTCATAGTTTTAAGAACCTTTTTTTGTATACAAAAATGCGGAATGTGGCGGGTATCTCACAGACGGATGCACAGAAAAGTTCGGATATGTTTATGAAATGTCGGTACATGGATGAACTGACCGGCGGCAGAGGGATCACCTTTGCTACAGGTACTCCCGTATCGAACAGTATGACGGAGCTTTACACTATCATGCGTTATCTCCAGTATGACACACTCATGCGTATGGGTATGGGACACTTTGATTCCTGGGCGGCAACGTTCGGGGAGACAGTAACCGCAATCGAATTATCACCGGAAGGAACGGGCTATCGTGCGAAAACACGATTTGCCCGTTTTTTCAATCTTCCGGAGCTGATCTCTATTTTTAAGGAAGCTGCGGATATTCAGACTTCGGATATGCTGAATCTTCCTGTACCGGAAGCAGAGTTTATCAATGAGGTCTTGAAGCCAAGTGAAGAACAGCAGGAAATGGTCAGTGCTTTTTCAGAACGTGCCGAAAGTGTAAGAGGCGGTCTTGTGAATCCGACAGAGGATAACATGCTCAAGATTACCAATGATGGAAGAAAATGTGCATTGGATCAGAGGTTATTAAATGAACTTCTTCCGGATGCGGAAAAAAGCAAGGTCAATACCTGTGTGGAAAATGCTTTTCAGGTATGGGAAGAAGGAAAAGCAGACCGGACAACCCAGCTGATCTTCTGCGACCTGTCCACACCCAAAGGAGATGGGACTTTCAACGTATATGATGATGTCCGGAACAAACTGACAGAAAAAGGAATCCCAAAAGAAGAGATTGCTTTTATCCATGAATACAACACGGAGGCAAAGAAAGCGGAGCTGTTTGCAAAGGTGCGGGCCGGACAGGTGAGAATCCTTATGGGTTCCACTCCAAAACTCGGTGCTGGTACCAACGTACAGGACAGACTGATTGCTCTCCATCACCTTGACTGTCCATGGAAGCCGTCTGATGTAGGACGGATTTTGCGGACATTCAAAATAAAAAAGAATGTGGAGGTAACAGACAATGGCAAAATCATTATTTGAGGAACTGGGCGGCAAATACGAAAGGCAAGGGGATTATTTGATACCGTGCTTAACTGTACCCGCCGAAGAAGAACAGGCAATAGGCATCTGGGGGCAACGGCATTTAGATTATCTAAAACAGTACCGTAAAGTTACATACACCAATCTTCTTACAAGCGGCAGGCTAAACGCCTACCTTGCCGACATCAACAGACAGGCACAGGAACGCTTTGAAAGGCTCATAGAGGGTATGAAACAGGCACAGGGCATAACGGAACAGCTAAAGGCAGAAAACGCCTTAGAATGGACAGGATGCCTCAATAACATAAGGGCTTGTGCGAGGGAGATTGTGGAAAAGGAAATTATTTTTGCATAAACAGATGATTAGTGGCAGGGGGAAATCCTGCCGCTTTTTCTGCTTTAGTTTGTCAGCTTGACAAATAAAGGGTTAAGGAATATAATTAGATTCAGTATTATACAAGGAGTTAATAAATATGCGGCAAGGTATTCTTAAATAAACTGTCAATTTGATAGTGGGAACAAAAAGTAGCAGTCCCGTTTCACTTTTAATATGGGGCTTAGTTTTTTGTACCCAGTTTAAGAATACTTTTATCATGTAATTTTATATGCCCGAAAACATATAAGTGTTTTGGGGCTATTGGAGTTATTTACCCAGTGATAGGAGTATTTATCACTGGGTATTTTTATGCCCTTTTTTGGGTGTTGATAGGAGGAAAATCACATGAAAATAATTAACTTAGGCATTCTGGCTCACGTTGACGCAGGAAAGACAACATTAACGGAAAGTTTATTGTATACCAGTGGTGCAATTGCAGAACTAGGGAGCGTAGATGAAGGCACAACAAGGACAGATACAATGAATTTGGAGCGTCAAAGGGGAATCACTATCCAGACAGCAGTGACATCTTTTCAGTGGGAGGATGTAAAAGTCAACATTATAGATACGCCAGGCCATATGGATTTTTTGGCGGAAGTATACCGTTCTTTATCCGTATTAGACGGAGCAGTATTATTAGTTTCTGCAAAGGATGGCATACAGGCACAGACCCGTATACTGTTTCATGCACTACAGATAATGAAGATTCCGACAATTTTTTTCATCAATAAAATTGACCAAGAGGGGATTGATTTGCCAATGGTATATCGGGAAATGAAAGCAAAGCTTTCTTCGGAAATTATAGTGAAGCAAAAGGTTGGGCAGCATCCCCATATAAATGTAACGGACAATGACGATATGGAACAGTGGGATGCGGTAATTATGGGAAACGATGAACTATTAGAGAAATATATGTCAGGGAAACCGTTTAAAATGTCAGAACTGGAACAGGAAGAAAACAGGAGATTCCAAAACGGAACGTTATTTCCCGTTTATCACGGAAGCGCTAAAAACAATCTGGGGATTCGGCAGCTTATAGAAGTAATTGCCAGTAAATTTTATTCATCAACGCCTGAAGGTCAATCTGAACTATGCGGGCAGGTTTTTAAGATTGAATATTCAGAGAAAAGGCGGCGTTTTGTTTATGTGCGTATATATAGCGGAACATTGCATTTGAGGGATGTTATTAGAATATCTGAAAAAGAGAAAATAAAAATCACAGAGATGTGTGTTCCGACAAACGGTGAATTATATTCATCCGATACAGCCTGCTCTGGTGATATTGTAATTTTACCAAATGATGTTTTGCAGCTAAACAGTATTTTGGGGAACGAAATACTGTTGCCGCAGAGAAAATTTATTGAAAATCCTCTCCCTATGCTCCAAACAACGATTGCAGTAAAGAAATCTGAACAGCGGGAAATATTGCTTGGGGCACTTACAGAAATTTCAGATGGCGACCCTCTTTTAAAATATTATGTGGATACTACAACGCATGAGATTATACTTTCTTTTTTGGGGAATGTGCAGATGGAAGTCATTTGTGCCATCCTTGAGGAAAAATATCATGTGGAGGCAGAAATAAAAGAGCCTACTGTTATATATATGGAAAGACCGCTTAGAAAAGCAGAATATACCATCCACATAGAAGTCCCGCCAAATCCTTTCTGGGCTTCTGTCGGGTTGTCCATAGAGCCGCTCCCTATTGGAAGCGGAGTGCAGTATGAAAGCAGAGTTTCACTTGGATATTTAAATCAATCGTTCCAAAATGCGGTTATGGAGGGGGTTCTTTATGGCTGCGAGCAGGGGCTGTATGGATGGAAAGTGACAGACTGTAAAATCTGTTTTGAATATGGATTGTATTATAGTCCTGTAAGTACCCCCGCAGACTTTCGGCTGCTTTCCCCTATCGTATTGGAGCAGGCTTTAAAAAAAGCAGGGACAGAACTATTAGAGCCATATCTCCACTTTGAAATTTATGCACCGCAGGAATATCTCTCACGGGCGTATCATGATGCTCCAAGGTATTGTGCAGATATTGTAAGTACTCAGATAAAGAATGACGAGGTCATTCTGAAAGGAGAAATCCCTGCTAGATGTATTCAAGAATACAGGAACGATTTAACTTATTTCACAAATGGGCAGGGAGTCTGCTTGACAGAGTTAAAAGGATACCAGCCAGCTATTGGTAAATTTATTTGCCAACCCCGCCGCCCGAATAGCCGTATAGATAAGGTTCGGCATATGTTCCACAAGTTAGCTTAACAGCTTGCAAAAGTCATATAAAATGAGATTTGAAAGGATTAGAGACTAATTATGATGAAATGCGAATGGATATTGTGTCCTGTTTGTGGGAGCAAAACCCGTAATAAAATTAGGAAGGACACTGTTTTGGAGAATTATCCCCTTTATTGTCCAAAATGCAGACAAGAAAGATTGATTAAAGTTGACAACTTGAAGATAACTGTCATCAAAGAGCCAGACGCTTAAGACGCAGAGCCGATGAAATTGTGGAACAATTCACGAATCATCGGCTCTTTTTGTTTCGTATTTGAAAGAACAAACTCACCAAATAAAAAAAACGATATTCGGGTGGGTTATTTTGTTATACCCTAAATTACCCTCTGAATTTGTTTTTAAATTTGGAGGGATTTTTTTATGTCCTTTTTTCGGGCAGTTATCTATCTGCTCATACGAAGCAAAATTTATCAATACATAGCATATCAGAGAACGGCAGGAAACCAGTTAAAAAAATTTCTGCCAGTGCAACGGTACTTCTCACCTTGAAAGTAGAAGTACAATCTCCATACAATAGAATTACTATTTCCTATAACCGTAAAGGTCACAGAGCCTTTGCGGTTTTTCTTTTGTCGATTTTTGTTGGAAAGTGCCGTAGGGCTGTTTCTGATATGCGGTGTCGTTCTCCGCCTCTCCATCTGGATTTTTTACATTTCAAAAATTCAGATGGGAGGTATTTATGGTGAAATATGCACCAAGAAAGGTATATATCAGAGAAAGTGGCGGCTATGTGGAATTATCCTACACGGAGTTCTGCCGTTGCAGGGAATCCGACCAGACCTATATGGACAAGCTGTTTATCCCCATTCAAGGCTGTCTGCTTGAAGTCGTGAGGGAGCAATACACAGACTTCTACCGTGACAAGGAACGGTGGCGTTATCTGCAAAAATTAGATACAAAGAATAGACTGCTATCTCTCGACGGATTTACGGACAGCGAGGGGAATCCTCTGGACTTTATCACTGATGAAGCGGTGGACATTGCAGAAACCGTTGTCAATGCGGTCATGGTGGACAGGCTGAAAGCCGCCCTGCCTTTGCTGTCGGATAGTGAACAGGAGCTGATACAGGCAATCTTTTTTGACGGACTTTCCGAGCGTGAAGTCGGGGCGAGGTTGGGCATAACCCAGAGCGTTGTAAACAAACGCAAAGCCAGAATCCTAATAAAACTAAGAAAGATAATAGAAAATTAAAATTTAAAGCGTTCAGCCCCCTTGTTTTTTCCTTTGGGAAGATGAGGGGGCTTTTCTCTGCCCTCTCAATCAATTCTGATTGGAGGAAGTAAGAATGGCATACAACCACGGACGGGAGGACAGGAAATGGCGTATCTGGAAAGAAGCGGAGGAAAAGCTGCTGCGTGAGTGCGGCGTTGATGAAGCGACCATTGAGCAGATACGCATGGCGGACAGGGCAGACTTCAATTCCAACAGGCGGTTTTACCGATGGACGAATGACGTTGCGGAATATCTTGAGGACATGGCAGGCAGGGAGCGGCAGGCGGAAGTGGGTACGGTTGCGGAGTTACTGGAAGAGATTGAGAGCGAAAATCTCTATCAAGTATTAGTCACGGTGGACGGGCGTACCTTGAAAATCGTCCTGCTGAAAATGCAGGGGTATTCCACAAAGGAGATTGCCCCGCTTGTGCATTTGACGACTGGTGCCATCTATGCGAGGTTAGACCATCTGCGGAAGAAGCTGCGGAAAATTTTATAGCTTCTAAAACAGCCTGCCATCCTGCGGGCTACTGGGTGAGGGATGGAAATCCCCTCACTCATTTTTTGCAGGAGGACAACAGGATGGCATACAGGGTTAAGGCATACACGCTTCGGGAGGAATCCACGGAAAGCGGCACAAGGTATTTTATCAGCTTTAAGGACGGGCAGGGCAAATCCCACGAGTTGGAAGTGTCGGAACAGTTCTTTATGGAGTTTCGGCAGATGGAGCGCAGGAACAGGAATCTTTTCTAATGGGACGAGCGGCACAGGGAGTTTAACGAGGTATGGGACGAAACCCTTTACAGACGGGCGTTGCGTGTGCCTAAGAGCCTTGATGAACGCATGGTTGAGGAAGAACGGAATGAAACGCTCTATAAGGCGGTTGGGAGCCTTCCAGAGATACAAAGGCGGCGTTTCCTGCTCTACTACGAGTATGAGTTCAATTTTTACCAAATCGCCGCTATGGAGCATTGCACCGCTTCGGCAATACAGAAATCTGTTGCGATTGCAAAGGAGAAAGTAAAGGCGGAAATTGAAGAAATATCTCCAACCGTGACCGACACCGCCCGAAAAAGAAATCTGTTTTTTATTTGTGTGGGATTGGCGGCATTACATACTCTCACTTTTTTCCGTGGGAGTAAATCTATTTTTAAGGAGGTCAACGCCTATGTGCAACGAAAACAAAGACACCGCCCGAAAGGAGGAAAGCCATGCAGAAGTTACAGACAGTCAACGCCGAAACGCTCCTTTATGAACCGCTTGAGAAACCATCCTTTGTGGTGGACAGCCTTATCCCGACAGGCTTATCGCTGTTCTGCGGCTCACAGAAGATAGGCAAAAGCTGGCTCATGCTGAAGCTATGCTTATGCGTGTCGCAGGGAATCCCTTTATGGGATATGCCGACAATGGAGGGCGATGTGCTTTACCTCTGCCTTGAGGACACGTTCTGCCGCATACAGGACAGGTTATTTCGTTTGACGGACGAAGCAAGCGGGCGGCTCCACTTTGCCGTGGCAAGCTGCAAGCTGTCAGACGGTCTTATCGTGCAGCTTGAAGATTATCTGAAAGATTACCCAGACAGCAGGCTCATTGTCATTGATACCTTGCAGAAAGTCCGTACAGCTTCAAAAGACAATGCCTATGCAAGCGACTATGGGGACATCTCCCTCATCAAAGACTTTGCCGACAGGCACTCTCTGGCGGTCATTGTCGTACACCACATCCGAAAGCAGAATGACAGCGACGTGTTCAACAAGGTGTCTGGGACGACAGGATTAACGGGGAGTGCGGACGCTACCTTTGTTCTGGAAAAGGAGAAACGTGCGTCTGACACCGCCAAGCTGTATGTGACGGGCAGGGACACGCCTTATCAGGAATACACGCTGCGTTTCCGTGATTGCCGTTGGGAGCTTGTGGAGCGGAAAACGCAGGAGCAGCTTGCGAAAGAAACGATACCAGATGTCCTTTTTCGGTTGGTGGATTTTATGAGGGATAAGGAAGAATGGATAGGCACGGCAACGGAACTGTTAGCCGCTATGGGGGAAACGGAAACCATACCCACGGTGATTACGAAATGGCTGAATGAATACCGCACCACATTTTTAAGCGAGAACCGTATCTGCTACCAGTACAGCCGCAGGAAAGACGGCAGGCGGATTGCCCTTGCAAGGAGGGCGGGTGACAGCGGTGATGGTGGTGACAGCGATATTAGGATACCCCCCTGTTACTGTCATTGACGCTTAAAGCCATGTAAAGCTGGCGGCTCTGCCCTGCGGGTGACAGCAGTGACGGTGGTGACAGTGATTTTAGGATACCCTGCCGCTGTCATCCCTACGGGAGAACACCCCGTAAACGCAAAATGCAGGCGTGAGATTTACTCGCCCTTTTCGGTCGTGTAAAACCACCCCTGCGGTCAGAAAAATCATTCCGATTTTTCCGACTGCGTTTACAGGGTGTAACACACTACACTTTGCCCTGCAAAGTCGTGTGCCAGACGTTCCCTCTGGACTCCCTTAAGGCAGGGCTGTGCCCTGCTATCCTACGCCTTACGGCTTCGGATAAAAGAATGGCGGCATGACGGTGACGGCTCTTGCGAGGGGGGTATCCCAAAAACACCGTCATCATCGACATGACCGTCATGCAGGGGGTGAGGGTGACAGTTGCGGCAGTCGGCAGGGGGTATCCCAAAACTGCTGTCACCACCGTCACCGCTGTCACCCCAAAGGACGGTCACCCGCCGAAAGAAAGGAGGAATCCGCCTATGCCTTATGCAATCCTGCGTTTCCAGAAACGAAAAGCGGGCGGCGTTGCGGCTTGTGAACGCCACAACGAGCGGAAGAAAGAAGCCTACAAAAGCAACCCAGATATAGATATGGAACGCTCTAAAAACAATTACCATCTCATAGCACCACCAAAGTACACCTACAAGAAAGAGATTAACCGCATGGTAGCCGAAGCGGGGTGCAGGACAAGGAAAGACAGCGTGATGATGGTGGAAACGCTCATCACAGCTTCACCAGAATTTATGAACCAGTTACCGCCCGAAGAACAAAAAGCGTATTTCCAGACGGCTCTTGACTTCATTTCGGAGCGTGTTGGAAAGCAGAATATCCTCTCCGCTGTCGTCCATATGGACGAGAGAACGCCCCATATGCACCTCTGCTTTGTGCCGATTACGCCAGACAATAAGCTGTCAGCGAAAGCTATCTTAGGCAACCAGAAATCATTATCCGAGTGGCAGACCGCCTACCATGAGCGGATGTCCTCACGGTGGAATCAGCTTGAACGGGGGCAGTCCTCAATGGAAACCAAGCGGAAACACGTCCCCACATGGCTCTATAAATTAGGCGGCAGGCTTGATAAACAGTATGAAGAAATCGTGTCTGCCCTATCCGACATCAACGCCTTTAACGCAGGGAAGAAAAGGGATAAAGCGTTAGATTTACTCTCTGCATGGCTGCCAGACGTGGAGAAATTCTCTAAGGAAATCGGGAAACAGCAGGCGTATATCGACAGTTTGAAAGAGAGAATTGGGCAGGAATCAGACTATGCGGGGCGTATGCGTGATGAAAAGTACGAGCAGGAACTAAAGGTGCAGAAAGCGAATCAGAAGATATTTGAATTGCAGAGAACCAACGAGCAGATGGGGCGGCTGCTGTCAAAAATACCGCCCGAAGTGTTGGAAGAATTGCAGAAAAATCATAGAAGCAGAGCGAAAGAAAGGTAGATATGTGAATGAAGAAACAGGATTTTAAGGTGTTAAAGACCAAAGACTTGTACCCGTTCCCCGACAATCCGTTTCATGTGGCAGAAGATGAAACACTGTCAGAGTTAGCGGAAAGCATCAAGGAATTTGGCATTGTCACGCCGATAATCACACGCCCGAAAGAGGACGGGGACGGTTATGAAGTGATTGCAGGACAGCGGCGTGTCCGTGCTTCTGAACTTGCAGGGATAAATACCGTGCCTGCGTTTGTCCTGCCCTTAGACCGTGACCGAGCCATCATCACCCTTGTAGACAGCAATTTGCAGCGTGAGAATATCCTGCCATCGGAGCGGGCGTTTGCTTACAAGATGAAATCCGAAGCCATGAAGCGGCAGGGTTTCCGCACAGACTTAACCTCGTCACAAGTTGTGACGAAGTTGCGGACGGACGACAAGGTGGCACAGGGCTTCGGCGTGGGCAGGATGACCGTGCAGCGTTTTATCCGCCTGACGGAACTGATACCGCCGATTTTGCAGATGGTGGACGAGGGGAAAATCGCCCTCACGCCTGCGGTGGAACTGTCCTTCTTGAAGAAAGACGAGCAGGAAAACCTCTTTGCCACGATGGAGAGCGAAGAAGCAACGCCCTCACTCTCACAGGCACAGCGGATGAAACAGTTAAGCCAGAGCGGGCGGCTTGACATGGATACGATATTTGCGATTATGACGGAGGAAAAGGGCAACCAGAAAGAAACCTTGAAAATCAACACAAGCAAGCTGAAAAAATACTTTCCGAAGAACACAACGCCGAAGCAGATGGAGGAAACCATCATCAAACTTTTGGAGCGTGAGTTGCAGAGGAAACGCAACCGTGACAGCCGCTAATCTTCTTTTTTCGGGAAGTAAATACAGAGAGTTGAGGTATGGAGAATGAGAGAAATCCAGTATGAAATCGTAAAGGAAATCGCAGTATTGTCTACGGGCGACAGTGGCTACACAAAGGAAATCAATCTCATTTCATGGAATGGGAAAGAGCCGAAGTATGACATCCGCAGCTTTTCCCCGAACCGTGAAAAGTGCGGCAAGGGAATCACGCTGAACGCTGATGAAGCGGCGGCACTCCTTAAAGCATTACAGAAAGAATTAAACAGCGAGGATTAATGGTATCTGATTGGCAGGGCGGGGACATTTCCAAACTCTTCCCTGCCCTGTCTGGAAAGGAAGATTTAAGTATGGGCGAGGATAAGAAAGCAGATAAAAAGAGAAAGCGTATCGTGCCAAAAGCACCAGTGCAGATGATAATCAGCCGTGAATATGTCGGCACACAGACCGTTACAGAAGCGTTTGTCCCGATTATCTCCGAGGATATTCGGAAGAAGATTGCCGAGGGCGACACCTTCGACAATGAGGGGCTGTCCGCTTAGAATGTACGCAATGGGACATGAAAACAGATAGGACAGATACGGAGGTTTTACAGTATGGCAGGAATCAAAGAAGAAAAGAAAATCTATTTAGTCGGCATTTATTGCCGCTTATCTAAAGACGATGGTACGGATAACGAGAGTGCGAGCATTGCGACACAGAAATCCATCCTCACGGATTATGTGAAAAAGCAGGGATGGCACATAGCAAAAACGTATGTGGACGATGGTTATTCTGGTACAAATTTCCAAAGACCAAGTTTCCAGAATATGATAAAAGACATTGAAAGCGGTCTGATAAACTGCGTGATTACGAAAGATTTATCCCGTCTGGGGAGAAACTATCTTGATTGTGGGTTATATCTGGAAGTTTTCTTCCCAGAGCATAACGTGAGGTATATAGCGGTCAATGACGGCGTAGATACCTTGAATAAATCTGCTATGGACATCACGCCTTTCCGCAACATTTTAAACGAAATGTATGCCGCTGACATATCTGTTAAGATAAAATCGGCATATCGGGCGAGGTTTCAACAGGGGAAATTCATGGGAACTACCGCCCCTTATGGCTATATCAAAGACCCTGCCGACCACAACCATCTGCTGATAGATGATAAAGTGGCACATGTTGTAAAAGAGATATTCGACCTTGCATTAAAAGGGAATGGAGTTGCCAAAATTTGCAGACATCTTAATAAACAGCATATCCTACGCCCTGCCGCTTATGCGGCGGAGCGTGGCGAAACAGGCTTTGAACGTCATTTTGAGGGGAACGAGGACAAACGCTATATTTGGAGTGGGAACAGCGTGAGGAGCATTTTAAGAAGCCCGATATATGCGGGAAATCTTGTAGGCTACAAACGGATTGCCGCCAATATGAAAAGCAAGAAACGCCCCTCTAAGCTGCCCGAAGAATGGGAAGTGATACCCAATACCCATGAGGGAATAGTCACGCAGGAGGAATTTGATATTGTCCAACAGCTTATTACAAGTCGTAGGCTTCCACAGAACAAGGGAGGATTTGTAAATATTTTTGCAGGCGTTATCAAGTGTGTGGACTGCGGATGTGCTCTGCGGGCAATGAACGTACACAGGAGGAAACGCCCAGAGATTATCGACTGTGTACAGTATTCATGTAATAATTATGCAAGAAACGGAAGAAGCGAGTGTAGTGCCCACAATATAGAAGCAAGGGATTTATTCAATGCCGTTCTTGCCGACATCAACTGTTTTGCGGATATGGCAGTGAATGATGAAAAGGCGGTCAGGGCCATAGAAAAGCGGCTCACGGAAACAGACCAGAGCAGGGCGAAAGCATTAGAGAAAGAACGTAAGAAGCTGAACAAACGCCTTGCGGAACTGGACAGGCTGTTTTCCTCTCTCTACGAGGATAAGGTCATGGAGCGTATTACCGAGCGGAATTTTGAGATGATGTCGGGGAAATACCAGAAAGAGCAGCTTGAAATTGAAGCAAGGCTGAAAGAGGTGACGGAAACTCTTAATGAAAGCTACGAGAAATCACGGGGAATCCGTGACTTCCTCGCCCTTATCCGAAATTATCAAGGCTTAAAAGAACTGGATGCAACAGTTATAAACGCACTCATAGACAAGATACTTGTTTCGGAGCGTGAGAAGATGGCAGACGGAACAGTGAAGCAGGAAATCAAGATTTACTATAAATTCATCGGCTTTGTCGATGAATTACATATCATACCTACAAAACGGTGGGCAGCAATGCCCGCTAAAAATTGTACGGTGTGCGGCGTTGAATATGTCCCGGGCTCTGGTGCATCAAGGTATTGTCCTGCTTGTGCCAAGAAGATACGGAGGGAGAAATCAAACGAGAGCAAACGCAGGAGCAGAGAACAGAAAAGGATAGCATGTATGAACTGTCCGCAAAAAATGACCGACTGAT
>NZ_FMUW01000041.1:0-24409 GCF_900101315.1 Blautia sp. SF-50 | reverse complement strand
CAAGAAGGCTTATCCTTGGGACAATGCTTGCATAGAATCGTTCCATGCCCTTTTAAAACGAGAGTGGATTAATCGTTTCAAAATTTTCAATTATACTCATGCATATAAATTGATTTTTGAATATATCGAGACGTTCTACAACACCGTCCGTATTCATAGTCATTGTGGATATTTATCTCCAAATGAATATGAGGAACAATATCTAAAAAATCTGGAAACGACTGTAACAAGCTTAGCAAGTTAACAATTACATAAAAAGAGAAAATTGGTTGTATTTAATTTGTACTTTTTCTTGACATAAGACCACATACAGTTCGAGAATGGTTTCATGATTTCAACATTCCACTAAAAGATGACTATTTCTTTACCTGGACAAAAACGCAGGCAACACTCTGCAAGCATCTACGCTTTCTGGAGGAGCACCTATCGGAAAAGACCATGATTTCAATATGGAATGCTATTTTGATAACTCTGTATCTGAACTATGATATTACAGAAAATTTTCAAACACAATTTCAGAAAAACTCAGATGCAATCCTATCCTTAATTGAAACACTAAGAAATGTTGACATCCCTATGCCTAAGAAAGCATAAACAACCACAAATACTTCGAGCCGCCCAGTTTTTGGTCGGCTCTTTTTATGTCCATATAACGCCCTTTACATTCTGGCAACCATGACTCTCACAGCAGCAGTTTCCGTGCTGTAGTTTTCTGCATAAATGTTCCCCCATAGATCACGAATCCCTTTTACATAAAGCGGATATTCCTTCGCACCTGCCTTTCCACGAGATGCAATACTACTGAAAGCTACAGTATGCGTTTCTTCCTACATGAGTAATTCTTTCTTCCTTCATCCAACAATTTATTCACCCCATATTTTTCACCACCTTATCGTAGCATTTCGGCAGTAATCGCAATTTACTGCCGAAATGCTACCTTTATTTACCATCTACATAATCAGCTCCAATAACATCCTATAAATTTTTCTTATCTAACACGTTCTTTATAATGGAATTATCCTTGGAACTTGTACCCCTGCTGAAATTCCTCTCTCTATCTTTCTCCTATAATTCCGAAAGCTATGGATATGAAACCCAGGAATTCCCCATGCACATGAAAGTTTGCGAACATAGTACTCTTTTGATTTTGTAAATATTTTTCCTTGCTTCCTATATAATAACTTCATAATCCGCAACGACTGAGCCGAAATCTTAGGGAACGTTCCATTAAGTTTTTTGTACAAATCTCCTCTTTTGGTTTCTTCCAAAATAATAGTTTTTCCATGCATACAGGACCATTCTATACATGGAATATCTGCACTTCTTATCCCTGTTTCCATTGCAATTCTCAAAAATAAGGAAGTTTCAAAATCCTTTTTATATAGGAATTGATCTGCTATCATCTTGTAATGATCAACAAAAAAAATTTCTCCTATCTTTCTTTGTAGTTCTGCCAAAGATATGCTATTCAGCCATTCCAGTTTTCCTCTGTATTTTTCAACAAATATCATCCACTGCTCAGCTTCAAAAGATTGCCTCAAATCACGGATAGCCTCTGGCCAACATTTTCTTTGTCCAGGTAACAATAAACATACCATTTTCTGTAAAAATTTTTCTTCACTATTCGGATTCCACTGTATTAAACGCTTTAGTTCTTCATAGGCTTGATTTACTTTATATTCCATTGTACTATTTCTCATCTTCAGATTCTCCTTCGTATGGCTCTAAAATCTTTGAAGCCCTCTCCACAAACATCCTGTCTGCCCCTGAAATCTCATATTCTTTCCAAAGTGTCTTATGTATCTGTTCCTCTGTTAAATCCCTACACTTTTCTTGCAGCATACGGACAAATGGATATATCATAGTCGCATGAATATTTTTCCCGGACCGTACCATATCTCCTTCCATTTGATATGCTTCCTGTAAGCATTCCAGTATAATGCGAACATCCGTAACACTTTCTCTCATTGCGCTTCCCCTCATCAGGCTTATCCTCCTATTTACATACGTACTCTCAGTCCATCTAATCTCGACACGTTCAGTCCAACCAGATACCAGTCATCTCCCATTTCAATTCGGACCGGAACCCAAACATCTTTCACCTTTACATCGAAACATTCCCCGCAATGTAGTCCTCCATAAAAAGATTCCAAATCAAAACGTATATCATACCTCCCTGTTTCAGTATCATAAAACAATGTTCCTTCTCTGTGTTCACTCATAACATCTGCCTCCTTAAATTTTTCTTTTACTTAGTAATTACCTCATACCTATACAGATTGAAGAAATTCCGGAAAATTTTCATAAAAGTTTTTCCGATACCGATAATAGGTAGAAGAAGTTAACCCCAACTCCCGCTGCAGTTGTGTTGGTGTTACCTTCTTTTGTACCACCCTCATAAATTCCTGGTTAAACTTTTCCTGTTCTATAGCCCGTGGTCTTCCTACTTCATCCCATTCACCCCGAAGCCTTTTTGCCTCCATACCTTCCTTTTGTCGCTTCTCCTTTTTCTCCATCTCTGCCTGTGCCATGGATGCATAGAGTTCAATCATCATATTATTGATTGTTTCTATCATCATCTTTGCCAGATTATTTTCCATCTGAGACAGGTCAAACAACGTGGTAGGAAGTTCCAATACCATTACCCGAACCCCTTTTTCTTCTAAAAAACGTAGCTGCTTTAAAATCTCCTGCTTGTTCCTGCCAAGTCTGTCCAGCTCTGTAATAATCAGGGTATCCCCTACCCGTAAAACATCTTCCACAAGAACGGTATAACGTGGTCTGTCAAAATTTTTACCGGTTATCTTATCTGTAAAAATACTTTCCAGTTTAATTTTCTGATTTTCACAGAACCTCTTTATTTCTATAATACCTCGGTCCAAGTGTTGTTCCTTAGTACTGATTCTGTGATACCCATAATATGCCATACGTATCCCCCTTTATACATTCCCAAAAAGTCTTAAAATATTTTGGCATATCTCAAAACCTTCTTATATACTTTTTGGAAATAAAAAAATAGCCTATTACATCTCCCATCAAAAAGCATACTTTTTGGGAGGTGACTTTCACTACTTCTGTACGCAAGATGGCATAAAAAAGCAACAAAAAAAGACAGAGGTTTTAAAAAATTCCCTCTGTCTTCAGATCAACTATTCTGGAAAGATGTCCATCTTTTTTCCTTCAAATTTATATCCTACACCTCTCACTGTTTTAATATAGCGGCATCGCTTTAGCTCCGGTTCGATTTTCTTTCTCATACTGGATATCAGACAGTACACAATATTATCAATGCTTTCCGGCAACTCCTCGTTATAAAGAATCTCAAAAATTTTTTCTTTAGTAAATATCACACCTGGTCTCCCTGACAAAAGCATAAACAATTCATATTCTGCTTTCGTTAAGACGATCTCCGTCTGCCCTCTATAAATCTTATGATAATCCGGATAAATCCTAAAATCGGAATTTTCTTCATCCTCTCCCAGAATGCTTTTTATATTTTCCGCCACATATTCTTTGTATCCCAATACAGTTGAAATAGTTACTTTCCCCAAGCTACACTTCCCTTCTGTTTTCTCTTATTTGGAAATCTCATCACACAAATTCCTTTTAAAAATGATTCTCCATTCTCCATTCATTAATAAGCTGCACAACCTGAGTCAAATTGGTATACCAGATATAATGTCCTCCATTTACAATATATAACTGGTGATTACCAGATTCTAAATCCAATTGATTTCTATGAGCAGTCTCCCATGCCGGAACATTTTGTACATTCTCTGAAGAAATCATAGTTAATACAGGAAGTGCCGATGGGAATTTTTTATTTTTTATAGAGAGTAATGACTGATCCATCCCGTTCACTTCATTTCTAATCGTATCGTTGCTGCTTAAAGAATATGCCTGAATGTATTCCTCCCCATCACTCTCCGTATAAGTGTACCCGGAAACCTGTGGTAATGCTGCCCCATATTTATCTGGATCTGTTTTCAGTGCCGTCTGGAATTCTTCCAAAGAAGAAAAGGAATTCTTGATTTTCTGAAATTCATCAATTCCCTGCAGCATATATTTCTTTTCCATTTCCATAGCCTCTGCCAGTTCTTCATCATATACCGTATTATCAACAGCAATGAAACCTTTTACTTTTTCCGGATAATTCTGTACAAAGTTGAGTCCATATACTCCAGAAATCGAATGTACCAGCAATACACACTGCTTAATTCCCATGGTGTCCAGTGCAGCATTCAATTCACTATTGATATTATCTACAGTTCGGTTAGTCGATGCACCATCACTAAGTCCATATCCAAACGGCTCTACAATCACTATGTTAAAACTCTCATCTAAAGATTGTGCCAGAGGTTTGAAGTAGATATGCGGTGATGGAACTCCCAGTGCCGGCATCATCACCAATGTGGTTTTTCCTTCATCTGCAAATTTTTCACCACTTGCATCCAATTTTCCATACAAAGCAAGATGCATATTATTACCTTTCACTGTGATATATTTACTCGCATACCCAACTTGTGTCTTTTCCATAGCATGTACCATATTAGAATTTCCTATCAGAAATACAAACAGCATCGCAACCGCCACAATTCTTGAGATTCTCTTTTTGTATCTTCTCATACGCTTCCCCCTAAGTAAATTATTCCAAATATTTTTTCAGTTCTTCTACCCTATCTAATCTTTCCCATGGAAGGTTAATATCGTCTCTCCCAAAATGTCCATAGGCTGCCGTCTGTTTATAAATTGGACGGCGAAGATCCAACATCTGAATGATTCCTGCTGGTCGCAGATCGAATTCTCTTCTTATGATCTCTACCAGACTCTCATCTGAAATTTTTCCGGTTCCAAAAGTGTCTACCATAATAGAGGTCGGATGTGCTACCCCAATTGCGTAAGACAACTGAATTTCACATTTTTTTGCCAGACCTGCGGCCACAATATTCTTCGCAACATAACGAGCAGCATAAGATGCAGAACGATCTACTTTCGTACAGTCTTTTCCAGAAAAAGCTCCGCCGCCATGCCGTGCCATACCACCGTATGTATCTACAATAATCTTGCGTCCTGTTACACCACTATCTCCGTGAGGACCACCGATGACAAAACGCCCTGTTGGATTGATGAAAAATTTTGTATTCTCATCTACCAGTTCTGTTGGAATAATCGGTTCCAATACATATTTTTTTATATCATCATGGATCTGCTCCTGTGTCACATCTGGATCATGCTGTGTTGACAGAACCACTGCATCAAGCCGGTGCGGAATACCTGCTTCGTCATATTCTATAGTAACCTGACTCTTACCGTCCGGTCTTAAATATGGCAATACACCATCTTTGCGAATTTTGGTAAGCTGCCGAGTCAATTTGTGTGCCAGTGAAATTGGATATGGCATAAATTCATTCGTTTCGTCACATGCGTAACCAAACATCATACCCTGATCCCCAGCACCAATTGCATCAAGCTCTTCTTCTGACATTTTGTGTTCTTTTGCTTCCAATGCCTTATTCACGCCCAAAGCAATATCTGCTGACTGCTCATCAATTGCCGTTAAGACGGCACAGGTATGTGCATCAAATCCATAATCTCCATTGTCATAACCAATTTCTTTGATTGTTTCTCTGACCACCTGCTGCATATCTATATATGCATTGGTCGTGATTTCTCCCATCACCAATACCATACCCGTTGTAATCGCAGTCTCACAGGCTACTCTGCTCATCGGATCCTTCTCCATAAGAGCATCTAATATGGCATCTGATATGGCATCACACATTTTGTCTGGATGCCCTTCTGTTACCGATTCCGAGGTAAATAATCTTTTCTCCATAGTGAATTCTCCTTTGTATCAATATTTCATATTTATCAATAACATAAAATATCTTTGCCATGATTACTATACTTTTTGTCTATATTGACATTTTCTTTGCCTGATTGGCACTTCCAATTTATAATAAAAAGTAAAAAAGCAGTGCCATAAGTACACTGCTTCTTTAAATCAACCTTCAATTCACTGCTATTCATCAAATTAATACCCCTATACGTTTAAACAATATGGTTCTCATTATACTTATGTAATTGACCGCCCAATAATCTTTTCCCAATAATAATCCAGGTGTCTCTGTTATATTGATCCATATCCCTATACAATTCCATAATTTCTTTTCTATCATTTTGCTCCCGCTGCTGTTGTTCTTCCTCTTTTCTCAATATATAATCAATTGGAACTCTAAAAAATTTAGATAATGCAAGTAGCATATCTCCCGGAATATTCTCATCTCCATTTTCATATTTACTAATTGTCTGCTGACTAACTCCTATTTCTTCACCAAGCCTTGTCTGTGTCAAACCTAATTTTTTCCTTAATTCAGCAATTCGATTCACAAGTATACACCTCCATGCATCCATTTTACACTTTAATACGCCTCGTTTTACTCTTATTAGTTGTTTTACTACTATATATAGTGGTATACTATGGTATTACTATAATTCAGTAATCGTTAACAGATTTTTGAATATTCTTTTCCCTGTGTTCTTCCATAAAATTCCGTATTTTATAAAACTTAAAATACAAAAATCCAATATCCATCTTTGGTTCTGGCATTCGTATTCAATCCCAAACGTAGAAATACAGAAGCACTATGAACAAGCGAAATATTCATTTTTCAGTGGAAATAGATTATTACTAGAACATTCAAAACTATATCATTACTGAATATTCTTGCTTTAAATCATGATTCTGGTAATATGTAAACCGGTATTCCGCAGTGGAACCCGCCATTGATTGGCTTAATTACAATTCAGAAGAAATCGAACAGATGTCAAACCCAAAGCCGCTTTGCGAAGCGTAAGCTGACTCTATATTGTTGAAAATTCTTGTATCCTGCATAATGCCAATCGTTTTCCTGATCACTGGACAGTATGAACTTCGATACTAGATTATTCAATTACAGTATAGGATTTTTGACTCTTCTAAATAATGTTGTAGTTTTTCCTGCGTGCTCTCATTTCAACATCGAGGTTTCTAAAATCTTTTTGCAGTGATAAAAAAATTAAGCCTTGAAAGGTTGCTGTAGAATTGCACCCTTTCAAGGCTCAGTACGAATCGCATACTTTTTTACTAATATATCATTATTTTCTATTTATTAGTTATCATTATTTGAAAACGGTCCTGGCAACGGAGTAAGGTTTGCTGCACATGCATCGCCCACGCATCCATTAAGTGGGCAAGCATTAATTCCACATGCTGCTGCTCCGCAACCATCTACTCCACAAACATTAGCTCCACATACTGCTGCCCCGCAGGCATTTCCACCACACCCTACATCAGCTAAACATCCAACGCCTCCAACACATCCGCCAGCTCTAGACTGACCATATCCATTTCCTATGTATTCGCTACCCATAGCATTTCTCCTTTCTTGAATAAGTATGCTCTTCGTTATGTAAATAATATATTAGTCACAATATGTAATAACATATGCCAACCTTTAATATACCGTTTTAACTTTCATAACTTATACTATACGTCCATATCTAATTTATCCAAATCTACGATTTCGTCTGATATAGATATAAATTCTGAATTATGCGATATTAAAATAATTATTTTATCTCTTTTTATTTGATTTAAGTAGACTTGTAAACATCTTATGCTCTCTTCATCTAATGCAGATGTCGGCTCATCTAAAATAATTACCGGTGGATTTTTATATAATACCCTTAATATAGAAAGTTTTTGTTTTTCTCCTCCAGACAAATTTGAATTTTTTTCTCCAATAATGGTCTCTAATTTCTTTGGCAGACTTTCTATGAATGAATACAAATTTATCTTTTTTGCTATATAAAACAATCGCTTTAAATCTATGCTGTCTTCACTATCCATTGATACATTATATCTTACCGTATCCGCTAATAACACCGGTTCCTGTTCACATATTCCAAAACACATTTTTCTTGTTTTATAAATATCAATTTGATCTAAAGATAAAGCATCATAACATATCTCACCTGCATATTCTCTATTATAGAACCCTATAATCAAATCTACCAAAGTGCTTTTCCCTATTCCATTTTTTCCGATGATGGAATATATTTTCCCTTTTTTAAATTCTAAACTAATATCACGGAATATACATTTCTTATCATAACAGAACATTATATTCTTTAATCTTATTTGGCTAATATCCTTTAACTCTACCCCAGCGTTTTCATCACTTTCTAAATCTAATATCTGCTTTAATCTTGTATATGCCACTTTATTGTCCTGTATTGTCTTTGTTAATGAAAAAAAATATCTCGAAGCTTCCATCATTATACCAAAGTAACTCAGCATAATTGTTAATTGACCTACACTAAGTTTACCCCTAATAACTAATGCCCCACCCATTATAAAAATTCCTATTTGAGCTAAAGACATTATCAAAGAATCTAAACTTGAAAATAGATACGAAATCTTTTGATATTGAAGACTTACTTTCAAAATATTTTGAAACTCTTTCTTTAACCGACTTAAAAAAGCTTCATATATAGCCTGCATTTTTACAAAGAGAATATTATCAAATTGCTCGAATAATTTTGAAAAATAATTTGCTTGTGCTTCTGTCAAAATAAATTGTGCTTTAAAAAGGATTTTCTTTAATATCTTATACGATAATGCATAAGCACATATTATGGCTATAAATAGCAATGTAATATTGCAACTAAATTGAACCAATACAAAAATGGACAGTAAAAGTTTTAAACTATTTATTAATATCCCTTGTACAATATTGATGCAAAATGTAATAACCTGATTAGAATCATTGTTGACTCTTTGGTTTAAATAAGCCATATTCTGCTTTTTTAAAAATGAAACTGGCAAATGTTGTATGTGGCGTATCACATCACTGTTCAAGTCATAGCCCATTTGAGTTTGCATCTTTATATACACTCTATTAACAATATACCCTATCAACTGATTAAAAACAAAAAGCCCGAAAAAGGCAAAGCAATATCTATAAATTTTACTGATATTATCCGCTACTATCAGATAATCAATAAAATTGCCGCTTATATAGGGAGAAATCATAGAAAACATACTACTTGTAAGACACAGCACCCCATAACAAATCACGCTATACTTATTTTTTATCAGATACTTTCCACACATTTTAAAAATGCTTGCCATAACTTCTCCCTCAGATTACTAATCACAATTTTATTCTTGCTTTTTTAGGATTATCCATAAGATAGAATACTGATAGTTCTTCCCCCTCTTTTGGGCAACTAGTACCTACTCCAATAAATTTTCTTTTTTTATAATTAACACCAGAAACACTATATTGCACAGTAATAACCGTTGGAAAATCAGCTCCATCTAATAAATGTGTTCGAATAGGTTTTTTATTAATTTTCAACCACCATAATCTATTAGTTGAAATTACTGTTCCTTTAGTGCAAGCTTCCATATATATTACCCCCAGTTTTATATTTTCCCCTTAAAATACCGTAACACCTGCTTTTCAAGTACGCCTTTTACTTTAAAGCACCCTTTCGAGTGGTAACTATTAGTTTCGTTATAACTAACCACCCCACATCCACCACCACAAGCTGGTAAATATACACATTCTTTACATTCTTCATTCTCTAATGGGTTATGAGACATCCAATCATAAAATGAATATTTTATGTTATCAATATTACCGTTCTCATTAATATTCCCCATCAAATGTTGCTCATCCCCTGCATGTTCCCAACATTTATATAATTCACCATTGGGAGTGACAGTAAACTGACTATCAGCATATAATCCACAATAAATCCATCTATGAAATGGTTTTGTATATAAAGTAAACCCTTCCATTTCAGCCTTACTCCATAATTTACTCAATACCTCTCCTACAATACTTTCACTTAAACAATTCCCTGAATATGCAGAACATGCTTGCGTAGAACCTCTAACGATTCCAAAGTCAACATTGCAATTTGTTAGACCTTTTCCATTAATTCCAAGATATTCCAAAAGTGTACTCACTTCATCCAAATTATTCTTATCCACATTGATTCTTATAACCGTATGTATATCGGCACATTTATTGTTTAGCAATTCTAAAGCCGAAATAATCTGTTCAAATGAACCTTTTCCATCCTTATATTTTCTTCTTGCATTATGCGTATCAGGCATACCATCAAGAGTTATTTGTATCTGCTGACAATTATAATTTATTAATTGGCTTACTATCTCTGCTGTTAATAAAGTTCCATTCGTTATTATCCCTGATGCAAACTCTATATTTTTTTCTGCACAGAATTTCTTTAATGCATCTAAAATATAAAATCCACATTCTATATTAAGTAATGGCTCTCCTCCAAACAGATTAATATACATACTTTTTGAATTTCTTGCTTTTGCTTGGTTTATCATAAACCCTATAAATCTATCTGCGGTTGCTTTATTCATTCTTGTTGTTCTACATCCTGCCCCCTCATAGCAATATATACAAGCTAAATTACATGCCCAAGTTAGCAGTACTGTTGCCGATAATACACTATTATTGAATCTTGTTTGGTTTTGAATGTAGCTAAAATATCTATTTTCTTCAACCTGATCATCCACAATAATTCCTTTTTTCAAAAAATCATCATATAATTCTTTATTAAGTTGATCTGGTAGATTATTATCAATTATTTCTTCAACACCTGTAGATATTTTAAAACACTCTCCTGAAAGCGTATTAAATAAAACTCTTTTATTCCCTTCTTTGATTATCAGATTAAATTTAGAAAATTTCATGTACACTTCCTCCTTGTTGCCTACATAAAATTATAGTATTTTTTAACTTTAAAGTTACTTGTTACCTAAACCGTATCTCCTTAATCATCATGTCATCGTAAATCTCTATTAAGATTCGATACTTAGCCATGCACTTCCATCAATACAATCATTTAAACAATCTACCTGTATTTTTCCGCAATCATCACTGTACACATTAACTTCTTCCTCTGTCAGTTCCAACTTTTCATTCATACTATTACCTCCTTAATTTTCCGTATGTAAAACAATTTTAAATATATCCCTTTTCTAATTTAACGACTACAACTTATGTCTATTTTGCATTTTTTTCTTCCTACATGGATTCACTATCTTTCTCCCATACATTTCTTTATTTTTTCAAGATATTGAACATAATTTTCAAGTTTTTCTCTATTTTTATCCTGCTGTTTGTAATAAAATAGCACATATTTAAACATTGCTTTTGCAAAAATACATTTACGGTCATATTCTCCTTCCGAAGCCATACATTTCCCACCACATATATAACGATAATCGCATTCCTTACATATTTCTTTATAGTCCACACAAAATAACTGCTTTATTTCATCTTCCTTCAGCAAACAGTCTTGAGTTTTCAAAATCTTTTCAGAACTATCTGTAAGTATATTGCCCATTCGAACCTGATTCTTTTCCATACACTGACACATATAAATATCGCCTTCCGGGAAAATTGCCATAACTTTTCCATAACCCCCACAAGAATTTCTTACCTGAATCCTTTGGTAAAAGGCTTCTCCTATTTTTTTATTCTCGTATCCCTGTTTCAATATATATTTTGCTATCTTCAGGTTCATATCAAGATGTTCCATATCTGATAAAATTTTAGAGTTTTCTTTCGCCCTACCCACGGATGAAACAATATTAAAAAGAACATTAATGTCATATTTAGCAGCTATATCAATCAATCGATACAAATCCACTTCATTAGTTTTCTCATAAATAAAGCTAAGAACCACCTTTATTCCAGCTTGCTGACACATCTCGATATGATTAATTAGCTGCTGCTCCTTTTCAGGCGTTCCAAACATGTGCATGGTACTGAAATCAATTTCGTCTATATATCCTTTGAGTTGTTCTGTTAATTCTTTGGTGATTGCAAGACCATTGCTCTGCAGTGTTATGGGGCAAGTCAAACCATTTCTTAATGCTTTTGCAATTTCCACAATTTGATCTTTAATCAGTGGCTCTCCACCTGTAAGAATCATTTTATGTGGTTTATTTTTCTGAAAGAACGGAATCACCTTATTCTGTATATCCTCCAGCTTAAATTCTTTTTCTGGACGAAGCTTGTCGTTTGCACTGATCGCACAAAAATCACAATTCATATTACATTTCCTGGTTACCATCAAATATACCGTATTGATTTTCTCATGATTATTTTCTATTTCCTTTATAAATTCAGTTTGCTGCTTCCATACAGGGAATAACTTTTCCTGAAACTCTGGTTTATCTAAATTGTCTGCAAATCTTTTACTTACCCCCAGGCAGACTTTTCCTACCGGATCAATTAAAGCCACTTTTTCTCCCTCAGTTATCTTAATAAACTCATTCATCTTACTTTCCATGACGTAAATATCTCCTTTCATATTCTTGTTTCAGCTTTTCAAGCTGTTTTTCAGTTAAGTTTGTTTGAATCAGATGATACATCCACTTCGTCATTTCACAATTCACTTTTATAGGTTGATATACATTTTGGTGAATTTCATAATTTGCCACCTGACAGCCTCTTGTTTTACAATGTCTAATATATTGACATTCTTTACACATTGTATCCTCTTGATCCTCTAGGTAAATAATCTCTCGAATCCTCGGAACATCCAACCCGACTTCTACAGAACCGATTTTAAATTCTGGAAGTTCCGCACAAGTATAAATCCCACCATCCGTTGTTACATAGCAAGTTGTCAAACCCGCCTTACATGCATAAAATGGACATGGAATCAGGAATGATTTCAGATATTGTTCCCAGAGATTCCAGAAGATTACTTCTTGATTTTTTTGTATATATGCTTTATATAAGCCAAATACTTTCTCTATCTGCTCTCGTAATCCCTGTATCTGCTCATCACTCCAGGAGCAATAATAATCAATTCCTGATTCTAATTTTTTAATTCCTAAATCAAGCAAAAACTGGAAACTTTCTGCATAATATTGATAGTTATTACTTGTCACAACACTGGCTACCGAAATCTGATTTCCTGTTTCCTGCTCATATTTTCTCAATAACGGAAGATTCTTCATGATTTTTTCAAAACTTCCATTTCCTGCATAGTCTCTCCTGTTCAAATTCTGAACATACTCAGGACCATCTAAACTCACCTTCACCTCAAATGTATTTTCCACAAAAAAATCAATTATCTCATCTGTAACTAACGTTCCATTTATCGTAGTACTGAACTTGCATATTAAGTTTGTTTCCTGGCATTTTTTCTTCGTATAATCTACAGCATCTTTTATCAGATTAAATGCCATAAGAGGTTCCCCTCCAATAAAGTAAACCATAAGTGTCCGATCATGCTGCTTATTTGCTTCATGCACAGCAATATCGATTACCTTTTGAGCCGTTTCTAAACTCATGTATGTATTTTTCTTCTCGCCCAGGTAGCAGTAAGTACAATTCAAATTGCACTTATTTATAATCTCTAATGACAATGTATACATTTTCCTGCCTCCTAAACTGTAAATTGGTTCAAATTTCTATTTGTTTTCTTCTGGAAATCCAATCTTTCCACCATATTAAATAAGGGATATCGCAAAACAATTTCTGTCTTCGGATGTTCCATGGCATATATCCTGATTCTCTCTTTATACTCACATATTTCCTGATAATTGTTGTGATCAATAAATAGCACCGGATACTGCTCTGCTGTTTTTTTATTTCTCAATTTTTCCATTCCACTTTCAAAAGTATCACATCTCTCTGTTCTCGTAACTTCCCGTATGAAACGCTGCTCTAAAGGTTCTTCTATACGGTTCGTTAGAAAATAACATTGTTTCTGCTTCAATGTTTGATATGGATAATAGTGATTCAAAGTGTTGAGAGTAAACTGTAAAATTGCCTGTTGATACTGTTTCTCATAGTTACTCAAATAGCCTGTTACCACAGCACAGGCAAGGCTATTTCCTGGATGTAGAACCGGTATTCCTAAGTGATATAAAAAGAAAAGCCCACAAGAAAAAATTACATCATTTTTCTTTTCATCATATTGAAGCACTTGTACCGGTTTTTCCATATCCAGGCATCTTACTCCCATTACAAAGGGGAATGAAGCTGGATAGGTTGCTTCTGCTTTCTGATTGGAATATGCAGCCACAATCAAAATCCCCTTTTCTATAGCTGCCCTACACACTTCCTCGATTTCTTTGTGATACTTGTACTCATCTCCCATACTCATATTAATTATATCTACCTGTTCCTCTATCAGTAATTCAATACCTTCTATCATATCCAGAACCGTACTCTTTTTGTTCTTCCTCACAATGGGTACCAGAACAATTTCCGCTTCCGGGTTTTCCTTTAAAATAAAAGAACAGACATATTCCGCATGGGTAAATCCAAAGGTATCTTTACTGTATTCCTGACCATTCCACTTGCAGTCTATTTTTACAATTTTCTTATCCAGAAAAAAAGGATTATCAAAAGATCCATTGGAATCCAACACACCTATCCTCACTTTTCACTCACCTGCCTTATATGCATCTTTTCCAAATCCACGATAATATCCGCTTCTCGCAATTCTTCCAGATTATGCGTAGAAAAAATAATAATTTTCTCCCTTGATAATTCATGCAATAATTGATAAAAACGCCCTCTTCGCTTTTCATCAATATTTGCTGTCGCTTCGTCAAAAATCAGAATTTGTGAATTTTTCAAAATATTCCTCATAATATCCAAACGTCGCATTTGTCCCTCTGAGAAATTGCATGGATCTATCTTTATCTCGGTATCCCATACCATTTCTAAAGTATGCATTTCATCATACAAATCCAAGCACTTTGCCACCATATCCATTTCTTCCTCCGAAACAGTATGTAGTAATCCCATGTTCCGTCTTACTGTATCATTGAAGAACTGTGTACGCTGCATAACATATCCTGTATTTTCCCAATAGCTGTTAATATCTAATTCCTGTAAATCTGTGTTATTTACAACTACTTTTCCCTCTGTCGGCTGATACACACCTGTTATAATTTTGAACAAAGTGCTTTTACCCTGTCCACTTTTCCCATGAACACCGTAAAGAGTGCCTTTTTCAAAATTCAAATTGAGGCGGTCAAATACCTTCTTATTTGACTCTGGATAAGAAAAACTCATCGCTTCTAAGGAAATGTTGTTAACTGTTGTTATTTTCTTTCTGTCTCCTTGTTTCTGATCCGGATACTGAAGCAGACCATTGATATCCTTTAAGGAAACTACGGCTGTATGGTACTCGTTAGCAAATTGTGCAATTCCAATAATAGGATTCATAATAATTGTCTGGTAATTCATCAATGCCATAATGGTACCTATGGTCATATTCCCTTTAAATACTTCTTGTGCACCTACTACCCAAATTATGACTGTTCCAATAAACTGAATTACAAGTATCGTAGATGTATTCAATATGTACAATAAATTCTGGCGATTCGTCTCTTTTTTATATTTCTGGTTTTTCTCAAAGTACCTATCATGCACATATTGCCCACATTGAAAGAGTCTTGTAATAAACCAATTATCATAGGTATTTGTCAGCACACTGGTGATACTATTGTATCCTTCCAGAACTTGACTACTGGTTTCCTGTATCAATTTTCCTAGAATTCTGCTGATAAAAGGAACGATGACAAGTAAGATAATATTAGATACGGCAATTCCCTTATGGATAGAAAACATATACGGAGGAACCACTACCAGGATAACAATGTTAGAAATCAGTGTAATAATGCTTGTGATTCCACATTGTTTCACTGCTGAAACATCTTTATCCACTTTTAGCAAAATGTCACTTAGCTTTATCTTCTCAAAAAAATTTACGCTTACTGTTGATAATTTATCTTCTACCTTTTGTCGCATATCTGCTGCTATCTCTTCCGATATGACAGCCACAACATAACGCTGTACATAATTCATAAGGTAGTTTAGAAGTAACATTCCCAGGAACACCGCCAGAAGAAGCATAAATGCAGATAAACTGGTACCATGCGGATTTCCCAAATCATCTATCACTTTTCCCTGCAGCTCTGGACGCACCAAAGAAACCCCAGCTGTTAACACAATTATCGCTATCGTTAAAATGTAATAAGGTAGTAGCTTTTTCTTAAAAGCATACTCTTTTAAAAATCCAAGATATGGGCGTTTTTTTTTACTTTTCATTGCTTAACCTCTGGGCAATCTTCTCACCAAACTCACTGAATTTTAAATTTTCCTTCTGGATATAGTCTATATACATGCCTAATTTTTCTCTAACTATTTCAATCGGCTGCTGTAAATAATATTCAAGAATTTGTACCATTGCCTTATAAAAGATATGTTCAAAGATGCACTCTGCATCCGATGGTACATTAATCTTCCCTGTATTGACAAAATTCATATACCCACATTTCATACCATGACAAAAATCTCGGATTGTGCATCCCTTACATTTCGGATCGTTTTTATCAAAATTAGATATTGCTATTAATTTTGCCCTTCTTATGTCGATACCTTCCTTGATATTTCCTATACAATATTTTTCATTACTTGTAAGAAATCCGCATGGGTATATCTGACCATTCGGAAATACCTTAAAGTTTCCAATTCCAGCATCGCACATGCCAAAGCAGTTCCCAAAATCACACAGCATATTAAACATTTTTCCATCAAATTGATCAATGGTAAAAACTCTGCCCGCTGCAGCCTCATTCAAATAGTACTGCAAAATTTGTCCCACCTGCTTTTCAAATTTTACCTTCAGCTCATCAGATATTTTTAAATATACATCCATAATCATACAGATGTTATCCAGATTATGCTCATGCAAGTAACGGATATTTTCGAACATAAACGGAATGGTATTTTCTGTGACTGTCATTCTTACAGAAAAATTCAATCCACTATCCTTTACCTTCATGATATTCTCAAAAATTTTGCCATAGCAAGAAACTCCATCTTTTGCAATTCTGTTTAAATCATGGGTTTCTTTATTCCCATCAAAGCTGAGGCGTACTGTAAAATGATATTCTTTCATAAATGCAATGAACTGATCATCCATTAGGGAACAATTGGTAGTAATATAATACTTTACTTCCCTTTCCGGATAATTATTTTTGATATAGGATACTGCTTGGTAAATTAAGTTTTTCTTCAGCAAAGGCTCACCGCCTAAAAAATCAATCAAAACTTTCCCTCTATCCCCATAATTCATAATAAACTCCAAAGAATCCACAAGTGTTTTTTCATTCAACTGATAGTGGTTATGATAGTCCTCATAGCAATATTGGCATTTTAAGTTACAATCTGTCGTTATATAAAGCGTAAAACTAAACATTAATATTTCTCCTTTGCTTGTATTTTAAAAATAATTGTAACCAACTTTTCGCATTTATCCATATAATTTGCTTATTTTATATATTTCAGTGCTTACTCTAAAAAGATCCTGGCATTTGATTTCTCAATACCAAGATCTTTTTAACATTATTTATAAATTCCAACTTCCTTACCAAATTTATACATATATTGAGTTACCGTCTGTATAGCATGCTGTACAGATTTTCTACCTGCACTATCATAGGAACTTTCCTTTTGAGCCTCCGCCGCAAGCCCTTTCGCATATTTTGCTGCTGAATACATCAAATCTCCTGTTGATGTATTTAATGCAGTTGTATATACGGAGGAACCAAACGAATTTCCTGCTATTGTGTAAGATTTACGGTTTTTATCAACATATTTTTCAAAAGCGGAATGATTGCTGTTTACTGCTGTCAAGTTCGATGCATGATGCGGTTCGTTTAAGTCCGATACATAATGGGTGCCTTTTCCTAAGTTTGACATAGCCAATTGTACATCCCCTGCACGATACGCATTGACTGCTGCCTGAAAATATGACTCTGCTCTTGTCCTAGCTGTCGGAGATTTTTGACCAAGCCAGTTTTTTCCAGTATCAGGATCATAAAAGTGTCCTGCAAAAGTTCCTGCATCTGTTTCATTTCCAAGTTTATCCGGCCAGTCGGTTGCCTCCATAAGAATAGATGAGTTAAGCTCACCATTGAATGCACTATTTCCCTTATCATTGCTCAGAATTTTAAGTGTGTTTGCAACAATATACTGATGTGTATGATCTACACCACCAGACGAAAATCTTTCATCTGGATTTGTACCATGCTCAATCGGAACTCCTTCCCCGTAAAGTTCATCAGAACCATTCGCAATATCCTGCACTTTTGTTGGAAGTTCTGGCTGTTCCGCTGCCATAACTGGCATCGTTCCCAATAAAGCCCCCACTGATACCATGGCAATAAATAGTTTCATTTTTTTTCGCATACCCATGCCTTCTTTTTTCTTTATCTTACATCTTAATATAAAAAAGAAAACAATATTTGACTAAATTGCGTTTTTTTTACCGTATTTGGATATAAAAAAGTGATACTTACTTTCGTAAATACCACTTATTATTCTATACTTCGATAGGAATAAGAATCGATACTGAAAACATATCATCCACCACATTAGATGATACCTCTCCCCCATATTCTCTCACAACACGCTTAATATTCTTCACTCCAAATCCATGATTTTTTTTATCTTCCTTTGATGTTTCCATTACCAAATTTCCACGTAAAGCTTCTGCCTGGCTTTCTCTCAAACTGTTTTCACATATAATAGATAGAAATCCTTTTATTTTTCTAGCCTTTAGCTGTACTAAACATTCTATTTTCGGATTATCCGCTTTCATGAGTTGGCATTCTCGTAGTGCATTGTCGATTGTATTTGAGACAATCACACATAGATCTTCATTTTTAACTCGCTTAAATGGTGTAAAGTCTGCAAATACTTTAAACTCAATCTTTTTTTCAAGAGCTTCCAGTCTTTTTGCATGTAATAGGTTATCAAGAAATGCATTACCTGTTTTATAATAGCTTTGATAAATGTCCAACTTACTTTCAATTCCATCTATGTATTCTTGCTTCTGTTGATAATCCACATTCCCTCTTAATGCCTCCAAATGATTTTTAATATCATGAGAAATCTTTCTAATGTTTTCCATATCATTGGATTGTTTCATATAATAATCGTATTGTAAGCTCATCTCGCTAATCTGCAAGTTCTTTTCATTCTCAATCTTTTTAACATTCAAATAATTTTCAAGAACAACAATATTACAAACAGTCCCCATAAACACCACAATACACACAGCTATAATAGTTATTATTGACCATACATTGTCAACAATCATCCTTTTGTCGTTATATAACTGATCCGCACATATTGCCATTACTACTATATTGATAAACAACGGAATAATAATTGTAACAACGTTCAGTCCAGAAAGTAATAATGGGATTTTATTTACAATCTTTTTTATTACTAAATTCCCAATAATAATTACTATTTCAGCAATCAAAATCATATGGATTTGATATTTTTCAGACAGATCTGCTAATATTCCATCACTGCTATATCTATAGAAAAAAATGCAACTAATCAGTTGACCTAAAAGTATAACTGATAAGAAAACGCTCCCAAGTAATAAACAATATTTTATACTATACTGGAATAGAAAATGTCCTATAATCATAACTATAATGATAATGCTTACATAATTATATACAATATGTAGTTCTGCTCCATTCGCCATCATTCTAAAAAGCACTAAACTCACAACGCAAAAAATTAACGAATACTTACTCCTTACAGCATTATACCTTCTACTTTTTCTTTCACCGAGCATGAGATATAATATTAATAAAATATTGAGTACAGAAAATATGTTTTTTAATATAACTTGTCCGTGCACCTTAAACAGCTCCTCCCCGTTCCGCCATTTTCTTCATAAGGTTCTGTTTTCTGGAACGTGTAATATATATTTTGTTTCCAGAATAAAGTGTTACAGTGAGATCATGTAATGATTCTATGCAATCTACATTGACAATAATTCCGTTATGGCAACGAACAAAGAAGAACTGTTCTAATCGTTCTTCCAAATCTTTCATCTTAAAATATCCTGCTTCTTTCTTTCCACTTCTTAAATGAAACAGTACTTTCCGATTTATTGTTTCAATATATTCGATATCTGAAAGAAATAGTTTAAAATAACCTTTTTCATTTTTTACTGCAATATATCTCTGTTCATATGTATTCAGTTTTCGTAGTGCCCGGTTCATTTCACAATTTATTTGGACTTGTGTAATCGGCTTCGTAATAAAATTTTGCACGTCATACTTATAACCAGCTCCCAGGAATTCATTATGCGAAGACACAAAAAGAACAATTGACTTTTCATCATGCTTTCTTATAATATCCACTAATTCCATACCATCCATAGCTGGCATTTCTATATCTAAAAAGAAAATCTGGAATTCTTCTTTTAAAGATTCCATTAACTGCAATGGCTTAGTATATTTTTTTATTATAAAATCCTGCTCATTTTTCTTTTCATAAACTTTTAACATTTTTTCTATTGTATCTATAAAACATTTTTCGTCATCACATATCGCTATTTTTATCACTTTCATCACCCATTTGTCTTTTAAACATATTTTCTACTTGTGCTTCACTTAATCTCCTGCCAAGCGTTAGCAAAGTGGTCTTATTTGCCTCATCAAGTTGCTTATATATTTCCCACAATTCTTCTCCCTGTGAACTAAACAAATTATTCTTTTCTTCATAAATAAGAATATCGACAGGAACATGGAATATATCTGCCAATTTTATCAGAAGGTTACAAGGTATATTTTCAATCCTCGCCTTCTCAATCCTACTGATTGTTTGCTGACTAGTTCCCAATTTTTCGCTTAATTCGCTTTGAGAAATTCCCAATTCCTTACGTTTCTTCCTAATTATATTCATTTTTATCACCACTTTTACTATGATTTTCAATCAAATACCAGCAAAACAAGTATTTACGATGTCTTATAATAAAAATAACGCATTTTTACTAATTTATCAAGTTTATTTTATCCTATTTTTTTATCATACTTATTCCATAAAGTTATTTTTTTCTTTTCAAAATAGCACATATCTGGATTATATCCATTTATCTGATTACTGTATGATAGATTGTTCATAATACATTTACAGCTCTGACATTTGGCATGTATATTACACTTTAAACAAGCATTACTTTGGTTTGCTAATTCCCGATATTCTTTTATTTTTCTTACGGAGAAACCTTTCTCCACATCTCCTAAACACCCACTAGACTCTAAATTAGCTGCACATCCATAAATCCCACCATCTGTTTTCACATATATTTGGATTAACCCCACTCCACAGAATCCGGAATTCACGTATTCTTCTCCATATTTTTTTAAATCCAATATTGGTGCCCACAAAAATGCTTGTCCGTTCTCTTTTTTCTTTATATAATAACATAAAATATTTTCCCATTCCTGCCCCAATTTATCTAATTGCTCAACAGTCCACCTATGTGTAACATCTATAGAAGAATCTACGATACTAAAATGTAAATCTTCTACTAGATGTTTAACAGACTTAAAAGCTTCCCAGTAATTATTCTGAGTAACTACATGAGCGACCTGAATATATTGTTTTGTTCTCTCTTCGTACTCTCTAAAGTAACTTATGTTCTGCATTATAGTAAACGCAAAATAGCGAGTACCTTGACATTTTTAGGCGGCTGCTTTGCAGCCACCAATATTTAAGCTTTGCGGATTCCTGCCGGAAGTTTTTCTGACCATGGCAAAAGATTTTCCAAAAAGGAACAATCCCTGTCATCCATGTGTTTCGGCATCTCTTCCAAGAGATGCTGCACATAATCAAAAGGTTTCAGATTATTGGCTTTTGCAGTTTCTACAATACTGTAAATGATTGCGGAAGATTTGGCTCCATGGATCGTATCGATCATCTGCCAGTTCTTCTTTCCGATACAGAAACCACGGATTGCCCTTTCGGATGCATTATTATCGATCGGAACATCTCCATCTGTAAGAAATACCCGGAGATATTTTTCCTGATTCAGTGCATAGCCAACAGCATCACCAAATTTATCCTTCTTGGACACATTTATAGTTTTTAGGTACGCAAAAAACGCATCCACAAGTGGTTTGATAACCGCCTGCCGTTGCTTAAGCCGTTCATCAGAAGAAAGGTCCTTCAGCTTCCCTTCTTCCCGATAGATTGCCTGAATCTGTTTCATCAAAAGAAATGCATTGGATTCCTTTTGATAGGATTTCGAAATCAGCTTTAAGGCTTCATCAAATCTGCGGCGACAGTGCACCCAGCATCCGGCAATGGTCAGTTCTTCCAACTCTTTTTCTAAAGTATGGTAGACCTGGTAACCGTCTGTTACACAGATGCCGTCGTACCCTTTTAGGAATTCCCGTGGATGGGATGCATTTCTCGTCTGCTGGTATTCATACAGGACAATCTGCCGTTTTTGATACAAATGTCCGGAACGGTATACCCACATCCAGCTTTTGCTTCCGGCTTTGCGCCCGTCATGGTTTACAAGCACCGGCGTTTCATCTGCCTGGATGACGTGGTAGAAATACAATTCTTTATGAAGATAATCATAAAGGATTGATAGATATTCCTCTGCCAAACGTATGCACCAGTTTGCCATGTTCTGCCTTGTGATCTGCAGGCCATAACGCTGGAATTCCTGCTCCAATCGATAGAGAGGAACTGCGTTCACATATTTTCCATTGATGATCGCAGCACCCAGAGATGGTGATACCAGACTCCCATGCAGTAACGTCTTTGGATGGTCTGCTTTCACCATGTGTTCATCTGTTTTGCTGGCATACACACCGATGTGATGTTCTTCTACTTCTACCTTCGCAGGTACGAAATGATATTTTCTGGAAATGGCATCCGGTAACTGTTTCCAACCCCTGACACCGAATTCCGCTTCCAATTCCTCCGCGGACAGATAATGGTCGATCCGTCTGACCGGAAGCCCGGAAAGATCTGCTTCTTTCTTTCCCTTACGCTTCGGCTGCTTTGGAGACTTCAGTTCCAGATCCTCAGGCTCTGCCGCATTAAGATCACAGACTGCTTCTGCTTCATTGAAAAAGACAATCGTTCCGTTTACTTCTCGAAAACAGATCTGACTGGTATCTTCCATTTTTTCAGAAGACCTGCCAAAACGGTTCTGCTTACCAAGGATCACCTGTTCCATCAGAAGCTGCATTTTTTCATTCGATGCGTGAAGCTCCTTTGTTAAAGCATTCAACTGTTCCTGCTGTTGTAAAAGAAGCTGGATAAGAAACGACTTATCAACGTTATTTAATTGTTCCTCCGTATAATTGACTGCCATAACCAAACCTCACTTTCCTAAGTGGTATTATAGCAGAATCAACAGTTTTTGGCTATTTTTGCATTCTGTTACCTTCGTTACTTTGACGGTGGATAACAGTCATGAATACCTGAAGATAAAAGCCAGAATTTCAGATATTTATGACTGTTATCCACAATCTGAAAAGTTTTGGAATCCAGAGTATCATAGAAACTCACAGAAAACTTTCAGGATGTGAATAACTTTCAATTTTATATTGCACTGGGTAACCCGGTGTGGATGAAAGTGATTTTATTTTCTATGTTTTGCACAAATCATAAAGAGAATCCAGGATCAGGAACTTCTTCTATGGGATGTCTGGCAACGATTTCCAGACCCTGCATCAACATTCGATACTGGTCTGTGCTGATCTCCAGTGCTTCCTCCTGTGTACGAGGCCATCGGAAGTTCCCATTTTCAATCCGCTTATACAGAAGGAGAAATCCATCACCTTCCCAGATGAGTCCTTTTATCCGGTCCGTACGCTTACCGCAAAATAAGAATAATGTATTCTTATCATAAGGATCGAGCTGGAACTGAAAACGTATGATTCTTGCCAAGCCGTCAATTCCTCTGCGCAGATCCGTAAATCCAGTTGCCAGATACACTTTTTTGAATCCGGTACCATCATTGAGCATTTCTGATCACTCCCAAAAGTGTACTTAGAAAGGAGGCAGAAGCCTGGTCGGTGATTTCCAACGTGAGGTTGCTTCCACTTCTGATTATGGCAGCGATTTTATGCTCTGAGGTCGTATTTACCGGATGGAGTGCAGAGGAAGGAACTTCTACAAAGGCTTGTGTATGCTCCGCAGTTTCTAAGTAAGCTTCACGGACTTTCCGGAGTCTCCAGTAGTAACTCGCTTTTGTAATGTCGTGCAGCTGACACCATTCATCGATTTTCATTCCCTGTGGACGGTTTTGACAGTCTCGGATCAAATCAGCCCATTCATTCAGGCGGGTTTGCTGTGCAACTAAACTTGTGTGAGATTTCATGACTCACCTCCTGTGATAAAGTCTAAAAAGTTGAGTACTAAACTATTTAGACTTTGTAGTGATGAGTCTATTATCTCACATCGGATGATTTTGAACAGGTACTCGCTATTTTGCGTTTACG
>NZ_FMUW01000040.1:0-24503 GCF_900101315.1 Blautia sp. SF-50 | reverse complement strand
TGAGACTGTAATTAATTCTGTGTAAATTCTAAAAGAGCTATATATCCTCTTGGATTGATGTTAAAATAAATATCAATTCAGGAGGATTTTTTTATGGCACGAAGAAGAAAAATGGATCCGGAACGCAAAGCGTTCATCAGTAGCTTGTTGGAACACTATCAACCAAAGGATGCCCAGGACGTCCAGGACATGCTGAAAGACCTGCTAGGCGAAACGCTGCAAGGTATGTTAGAAGCTGAAATGGATGATCACCTTGGATATTCCAAGTATGACTACAAGAACAAAGAGACAGACGATAGCCGTAATGGTTATAGTCCTAAAACAGTCACCTCTTCAATGGGAACGATCGATCTGGATATACCACGAGATCGAAAGGGAGATTTTGAACCGCAGATTGTGAAAAAGAATCAGACAGATATCTCAAACATTGAAGATCAGGTACTCTCTATGTATGCAAAAGGAATGACGACAAGGGATATCTCCGCTCATCTCAAAGATGTTTATGGTGTGGATGCATCAGCAGAAATGATATCACATATGACAGATCGAATCCTTCCTATCGCAAAAGAATGGCAAAATCGGCCGCTGGAAAGAAAATATGCCATTGTTTTTATGGATGCGGTACATTTCCATGTTCGAGAAGACAATCGAACGGTAAAAAAAGCTGTTTACGTTGCTATAGGTGTTAAACTGAATGGAAAACGTGAGGTTCTCGGCATGTGGGTAGGAGGAAATGAAAGTGCGAAATACTGGTTGTCCGTTCTCAACGAGATAAAAAACAGAGGTGTGGAAGATATCATGATCGTATCCGTAGATGGATTGACCGGATTCGGGGATGCCATCCATGCAGTATTCCCACAGGCGGAGATCCAGAGGTGTATTGTGCATCAGATTCGTTATTCTACAAAATTTATCTCTTACAAAGATTTAAAGCCATTTATGGCGGATTTAAAGCTGGTTTACAAAGCTGATACAGAAGATCTTGCGCTCACAGCCTTGGAAGATCTGGAAGAAAAATGGGGCAAAAAATACCCTGCTTCCATTGGATCTTGGAGAAATAACTGGACACAATTATCCACTTATTTTAAATATCCATCTGAGATACGTAAATTAATATACACTACAAATTCTATCGAAAATTTTAACCGCCAGCTACGCAAGGTTACGAAATCCAAGACTATTTTTCCGACCGATGATGCACTTTTCAAGATGCTCTATCTGGCAATGATGGATGCTACAAAAAAATGGACCGGAAAGGCTTGGGACTGGGGTCTGACACTGGATCAGTTATGCATCTATTTTGGGGATCGGATCCAGCCAGAGGATATCGATTAAGCACAGATTCAATCGCATATCAAGGGTAAATAAACGCCCGATTTTCTCGGGCGCCCTTGACATGCAATAGAATCCATGCTACTAAATAAACAACAGGCTGAACAGCAAAGTATGCCATTCAGCCCATCACATTATATTTTTGTATTCTATAAACCTATGATTTTATCATCAATCTGAGAGGTTTACACAGAATAATTTACACTACCTCCCAAATATCAATATAGAATAAAAAGAAAGAACTGATAACAACTATCAGCCCTTTCATATTTGTTAATTCCATATATGTAATTTTTTTAAGATATCAGAAGTGATTTCAAATGCTTTTTTGCCAGTTGCATTAGAATCACTTTGGATATTGGTTGCAAAATAATAGCTGTTATCGGAAGTTTCTACATATCCGATAAACCAGCCGTTGATATCCTGTCCGTTGACACGACCGGTTCCAGTTTTTCCGTAGAAATTACCATTAGGTGTACTGGCAATTTTTATAGCATTTTTAACAGAAAATACATTTTGGAAATTTAGATGGAATTCATTTGTGTTAAATTTTTTTAATAATGTTACTTGCTCTAAAGGCGAGATTTTTAATGAAAAATCGGACCAGTATAAATCCAGATTTGAACTGGTTGTTTGGTTTCCATATTCTATTTTATTCAAAAATTCCTGGACTCTGTTAATTCCGAGCTGCGAATCAATTGCCTGGAAATACCAGTTAACGGAATTTTGCATAGCAGAGTTTAAATCCTGATCAGCTTCCCAGGATGGAAAAGGAAAGGCATCACCATTCCATGTCATGGAAGAGTGTTCTGGTGTGATGATTCCGGATTCCAACCCTAATAATGCATCGTATATTTTGTAGGTAGACTCTGGCGGAATACGTTTGGTGGCTTCTTCAAGATCGTATATTTTCCAGGAATCCAAATTATTGTCATACAAAACAAATGATCCATCATATGTTCCAAATGTTTCGGATATATCTAACAGGGAGATATTTTTGTCTGTATCACTAAAATGATATACGCTTTGAGTAGAGGCATCAACGGATAAAATGGGTGTACATCCAATAAAAACAGCACTAATGACCAGATAAATTATCAATGCTCTCATTTTTTGATAAAGAGTTTCTTTCCTAAAAACGGCGATGTTGAGAATACGTCGTTTCATCTGCCTGAAATTTCCGGACATTCCAACTGCCAGTGGAGAGGAAAAAGAGGATATTTTTTCTGCAAAATTAATCAGTGTAGTTCCATAAGCTTGGTATTCATCAGCAGAAATCATCTGCAATACAGCAGAATCACAGGCTATTTCACGGTCACAGAGAATTTCTTTTAAAGTGTACCAAACAAAAGGGTTAAACCAGTAGAGTATATTACTTATGACCATGAGGAAGCCAATAAATGTATCTTTGTGACGGTAATGCTGTAATTCGTGTAGCAGCATAAAACGCATATCATCAGGATTCAGTTCGGAAATTAAATGGATGGGAATGTAAATTCTGGGATGTATTATTCCGATTAAAACTGGTGATTTTAAAAATGCAGTACTGTAGACTGATACTGGGTGAGAGATTTTAAGTTCCTTTAAACAATTGTAATAAATAGTTTTTACCTGCTGATTTTGAAGCGGGAGAGCAGATCTTTTTATGGAACGTACATAGTTTAATGAATGAAGGGTGAGGACTGACATAATCATAACACCCGTTATCCATATTAGAAAGAGTATGGTATTCAAGCCTCCAGAAAATTGACTACTGATGGAAACTGAAAAATCATTCACCTGGTTTAACAAAATATTTTGTGTATTACTGGTAAGTTCGGATAGCGTGTCGGTACCAGAGTTAAGTCCTGAGTCAGTTTGAAAAAAATGTAACCATGAAAAAAGTTGTGAGCCATGAATCTGTACAGGAAAAAATGGCACGGCAAGTAATAAAAATAAAAGAAAACAGAGATGGTACTGTGTAGTCGCAGATAAATATTTTTTCAGAAGTTTTTTTGTTCCGATTATTACAAGTGTAAAAATACATATGAAGATATTACTGATTAAAAAGTGGATGATCCAGTTGCTCATTCAAAACCTCCTATTTCTGATGTTTTGATAATAAATGGCGTAAGTTATCAATTTCTGTTGAAGAGAGCTTATCGTCTTCAAGGTAAGAAGCCAGCATAGAAGAAAGATTTCCATTATAATATCGCTTTAAAAAAGAATTGCTTTCCTGGCGTATATATTCATCTTCTTGGACTAATGGAGTATAGACAAATACCCGGCTTTGTTTTTCGTAGGAAAGAGCTTTTTTGGAAACAAGTCTCTTGATAAGAGTTTGAATTGTTTTTGGACTCCAGCTGGTAGTTAGAGTAAGTTTTTCTGTAATTTCATTTGTATTGATGGGAGCATATTTCCATACAATTTTCATAACTTCAAATTCGGCTTCTGAAATCTGGGGTAGTGACATAATAAAATCCTCCTGCTAAATCCTACATATGTAATAAATATATTATATTACTTGTAGAAGAAAAAAGTCAAATGGCAGATGATATATAGAATATAAAATTAATAATGTAGAGGCAATAAAGGTGAAAAAGATAGAAATTATTGAGAGAATCACAGATGCTAATGGAAGCATAAGTGAAAACATATTGACTAGCTGGGAACATAAAAACCAATTCATACCGGAAATTATAAGGTTTGGAGAATTAAAAATATATCTACAGGAACGAATTGTTAAAAAGAATGATAGTGATGTTCATCTTTCAAAATATGAATATGATATTTTACTTCTTTTAGCGAAAAGTCCAGGTAGAATATTTGGAAAAGAAATGGTTTATGATCTGGTATGGAATGAACCTTATTCCGGTGATTATAATGTGGTTATGCGACATATCTGCAATATCAGAGAAAAAATAGAAGATGATCCTGGACAACCATTATATATACAAACAGTACGAGGTGTAGGATATCGGTTTAATGGGAATTTAGGCAGCGAGTGAAATCGCTGCCTATTATTATGGTTTTACAAAGAAGGGAGTTGGTTATGAGAAGATCTTTGTATTTCAGGAGCATCCTGTTTGAGATATTTGGACAGGTTTTGATGTATCAATTCCAACTCTTTTATTTCTTGCTTAAAGGAAACGTATTGAGTATTTAGTGATTCCTTTCTGGAAATAAGATCTGCAATTTGCTCTTGCAACTTATTGGAATTAAGATGTTTCAGGTTTATACCATTTTCCTGTAAAATATGTTCAGCACCCGCGAAAAGAATAATTTGAGATTCATATTTACGGAAATAACGATCTGGATCTTTGGAGCTTTTATAATGGTCGTCGTAAATTTTATTTTTCTGATATTGTTCGGCATATTTTAGCATTTCTCGAAGATGGCGTATCTGAGACTCGAGAGAAACAACAGAGGTATTTACCTCTTTTTGCTGCATATGTAACAAGGCTATGCGGTCTTCAAGTTCTGAAAAATTATGTAGATTATGTGTGAACATCTTGTTATATTCAGCAGAGACAATTTTTAAATTTTCCTTATTTGCCCATTTCTGAAGTCCAATGTTTCCTGCTATATTGGGAGTGTTGGTGTCTATTAACTTATTACGAACAGAAGGAACAGTAGTTCTGTGGAGCTTATTATTAATGCGTTCTTTGATACGTTCCTTAGTAAAATTTTTTCCTAAAGATTTAGCACTTCCACGCACTGGATGGGACATATCGGGAGAACGAAAGGTAATGTATTTTCTGCTGTTTTCGCCAAATTCTGCGTTTTTTATTTCATATCCTTTAGCTTCCATAAATGCAAGAAATTCTGAATAAGTGGAAACGATTCGGATTGTCTGGTTGATATCTTTTCGCAGCTGCGCTTTTTTACTGGATTCAGATTTATTTGCAGCCCATTCATTGTATTTCATTCCCTTTTTACCATTTGGCATAATTGTGGACAGGTTATGTTCCTGGCATAAAGTGTCGCTGAGATTTCGTATTTTCCAGTAATTCTTTTTACAGTCATGGTAATGAGAAAAAGTGATGTTATCTGCAGAACAGAAAATTAAATGGTTATGTACATGACCTTTATCAATATGTGTTGTCAGGACATAGGAGTATTTTCCCTCCAGTAAGCGATCCGCAAGTTCTTTGCCAATTTGATGGGCTTCTTCATAGGAAACTTCACCAGGGGAAAATGCCTGAATCAGATGAAATGCCTTATTTGTATTGTGCGGATCTCTGCAGTCATGTGTATGATCCAAAGTGTATTTAAAGTCAAGAACGGCTGTTTCGGGAGAGCAGGCAAAGGAAGAAATATATAGATTCTGGTCAGTTTTATCTGGATTGCAGATGTATTCTATTGCTTTATCAACGGTTGTTTTGATACCATGGATTTTTGTAACTGCCATATTTTTTCCATTAACTCCTTTATATCGCCCAGGTCCTTTGGGTAAACTGTATTGGTACTGTTTATACGATGGGTGATCTGATTCAAATTGCTGCTGATATTGCCCAACAGGGTATTCATTTTTCGGATATGAGAGTAGTCTACTTCATATACAAATCCATATAAGATCATTTTCCGTAGAAAGGCAGATTTGCTTTTCATCCTGGAAAGACGATATTTTTCTTCTAAAATGTATTGTTCGTCATCATTCAAATAAAATTGTACGGGATGAATTCTGGTACGTTTGCTCATTGAAATCCTCCAATTCGTTTTTTTCTATAAAAAAGAGTACAAAAAAACTGTCTAACCAGTTCGGCTATGACAGTTATGGTACTTGGTTTTTTGTTGGTTTGGACAGATGTATCTGTAAGTTATTTTAACAGGACTGGGTGAAAGCGTCAAATTAAGAAATTATAAAATATGAGAGGGCCAGGGATACTCCCTGATACATTTTGGTAGAATGAACCGGAAAGGGAATTTGACAAAATGAGCCAGTTGTCATGACACTGGCAGTGCTTGCTTCTTTTGGGGTGTAGCCTGCAAAGCAGGCTATGCAAAAGCTATAAAACATAAATGGAACTGTGAGAAGTGGTTGAGAATATAATCCTGATAGCGTATAATCAGAGCAAGAAATCGTAAGTGAGGGATAAATTTGAAACGTGAGGAAATTTTTCAATATGTGAAAGAGCAATATGGAACGGAACCGGAATATTTATGGAAAAAAGATCCTGATTCTGCGGTGCTTCGACATAAAAATGGAAAATGGTATGCTATAATTATGGCAGTGGAAAAGAAAACACTGGGATTAGAAGAAGATGGAAACATTGATATCCTGAATGTAAAATGTGACCCTGATCTGGTTGGGATGTTAATTCAAACGTATGGATTTTTACCGGGGTATCATATGAATAAGCGACACTGGATTACGATTCTTTTGGATGAATCTGTCAGTGAAGCTAAGACGCTAGATTTTCTGGATATGAGTTATGATTTAATTGACAGTGGGAAGTAATTAAAATTTAAAAGGAAGCCTTTCAGAAAAATCTCTGATCGGCTCCCAGGTATTCATTCTGGATATGTATAAGTTGGTCTTTGCAACAGGATATTTTCCCAATCTCGTTCATGGCGCAACACTCGGAGAATATGAATCTCTTTTGTTTCTTCCATTATAATATAAAAAATAATAGATGGCGGAAAAGATCTTTTATGTATGGAATATCCTCTGTACAGAATTTGAGTTCGGGGAAAGGCAGTACTGAACTGGCCTAAATTCTGCATTTGTTCTTTCAGATCAGATTGAAAACGGTCAGCACGTTGCTGGCCGAATTCTTCTTCAATATAATCTGCAATGTCTGTGACGTCGTAAATTGCTTCCCAGGTTAAAATAATTTTATATTCTTGCATTTCTTCGTGCATCCCTTAATTCTGTGATTTTGCGAAAAGCATCTTCCAGTGGCAATTCACGACCAGCTTCCATATCATCAATTCCCCGGTCTAACATGCGGAGAAGATGATTGTTTTCCTGGTTTTTATCGGTTGTAGGGACTTTTTTTGTTAATTCCATGAAATCACTCCAATCATACGGTTTATAAATAGTGTATGTTGTTCAGAAGTATCTATCCATAGTTTAGCATAGAATGGGCAGCAATACAATTGAATTATTTTGCAGGAGCGTCCGTCAGACCAAGAAGATATTCGCAGGAAACATTAAATACTTCGGCCAGTGCGACAACTTCGTAGTCGGGAACGAAACGTGTGCCTTGTTCAATTCGCAGGATTGCCAGATCATTAAAATCATATCCTGCAAGTTGTAATTTGGCAGCGAGTGTTTTCTGAGTAAGATTATGAGCCTTTCGTAATTCTTTTACCCGTTGTCCTATTCTGTTTTTACTGTTCGTTTTTTTATCCCAATAAATAATCATTCTGATCCTCAAAAGTTTCTAAAGATGAAGTATTATTATTGATTTTAGGGAAAAATATTGTTACTATACTTCTAAAGATGAAGTTTTTGGAAAGTTTATTTGATTTTTGAAATAAGAAAATGATAATGCTGCCTGTAATGAGAAATAATTCTAATGAGAGGTGGAAAGAAGATGAATGAATTTTATGAAGCAGTATCGAATTTATTTGAGGAATTGCGCTGTGACTCCGGAGAAAGAGAATATACAGTACAGCCGGAAGAATGGAAAGAAGCAGAGAAGAATTTGAAACAAATACAAAAGAAGCTGCCACTACATCTGGAAAAAATCCCAGAGCGTGAGCAGAATTTCTGGAATAAATATCTGGATCAGTTAGAACATTTCCATTATGAAGAGGAGCAGCGGGCTTATTACCAGGGAATGATGGATGTAGTTGAGTTTCTTATTAATATAGGGGCAATAAAGAAATCCACGAATGTTAAGAGAATGATAGAAAAATATGCACGTTAAGAGTGGCGGTATGGGAAACCATACCGCTTCTTCAGAATAATTCAGATAGAATTCAAATGAATTTCAGGGATCTTGTTTATCGTGGTCTGTAGGAATTTTGTATGTGCGCAGGTATGCTTCTACGATGGCAAGGATAGCGGTAATTTGCTCATCGTTGCATTTTGACAGGTACATGAGCAGGCGTTGATAATCAAGATTATCTGTATGATTGTTTGGATAAAACAATGGTTCAGGAGGAACATTTAAAGCGCGTACCAGTTTTCTGATTTTATGAAAACTGGGAACTCGGCCCCCATTTTCAATTTCCTTTAAATATCGGCTGGACATTTCTGCTTTTTCAGCTAATTCTTCATAAGTCAATTTTTGCTCGTGTCGGGCGTTCTTAAAAAACAATCCCAGTTCTTTATCTGTTTGTTTTGGCATATGATACACCTCCATGTTTAGTGTATAGTTCCCTTTCTTGAAAGAAAATGAACTAATATTTCACTAAAAAAGAGGGTGATATTTCACTTTTTAAAAGACATATAAAATTCTGAATTTCCGTAAAACAGATCCGGAGGTATAGGAAAGATTAAGAATTTTATTGTCTGGTATCATATCCGTCATTACGTGACGGATGAAATAGATAAATAGTTCAAAAAAGCAAATAAATTTCTTTACCTCAAAAAGTGAATTATATGCCACAAAAAATGATGGCAAAATATTATCTTTTGATATAAATAGCGTCCGATGGGCTAAAAACTACCCATTAGGACGTTTTTTATATACCTCAAAATACAGGAAAAACAATTTTCTCGTATTTATTAAGAAATTTTTTAAAAATTTCTTCCCACACCCCGACAAATGCACTCATCCGTTTGGGATATGTGTGAAGGGGAAGCAAGAACTTTGCTTATTGCCTACCGGCGGGGAAGGAGGTGAACTCTTATGGAGCAATCCTCTTTTCAAGATGAGCAGACAGTCAGACATCAGTTTGATTCTCTGTGCAAGCTGGCATTGAAAAGTGAAGTTATTAATTATGAAAAGCATATGGCATATCGCCAGAAGTATGAAGTGATGTTGTCAGAATTATCAGAAAAGGAGTTGAGCAGACTTTTTATAATGGATGAGCATGAAATGGAAACACATCGTTTTCAGGTTCTGGGTTACGACATAGAAGTCAAAGATGCATTGATTGCTGAAGCACTGCAGACACTTACTGAAAAGAAAAGGAATGTTGTGTTATTATCATATTTTATGGATATGAGTGATGCAGACATTGCCAGAGAAATGAATCTTGTACGCAGCACAATTAATGAGCATCGTAGACGATCACTGGAACTGATGAGAAAAAATATGGAGGAATCTGCAAATGAAAAAAAGTAAAAAACAGAAATGCACATTTGATTTGCTGCCATTCCATGTTATTGAGGCAGCATCAACTGGTGATACTGAGGCAATCCAGGCAGTGTTGAAGCATTATGAAGGGTACATAACAGTTTTGGCTACCAGAAAAATGTTTGACGAATTTGGACAGGTGCATTACTGTGTAGATGAAACTCTGCGTCAACGCCTGGAAGCAAAACTGATTACTAAGACCTTGGGATTTGATACGAAATCATATGTAAGGAAAAGTAATCAGTAAAGGGAGTATTTAATATAGATTCCTTTTCCCCTTCAGGAATTTTTGTACCTTGAAAATTGTATATTGTTTTACATACAGGACGTGAAGATATGTAGAGCCACTAGGTAAATCCGCCATGATATATCTGCTCTGTTAATGGAGTAAATACGAGGAAATGCTGAAATATAACATTGAAGTAAAGGTATGGAGCGAGAAGAATTTGACAAAATGTGTAGCAGCTGCACAGGGCGACGAAGCATATCTGTGATAATGATACTTCCAGAAAAAATCTGGTCATATTTAATGACGGTGCAAAACCGATGTGGGCAGAGTACTGAACTGCCACCTGTATTGTAATTTTATCTGCCGATGACAGTGTATAAAATTGTAAATTGTCATGGGCAGATAAAAATGTTTTGTCCAAAGAGAAAAGGAGGAGAGAATAGTGGCGATTAAAATTGAAAAAGGTAAGATTCCAATTTGGGAAAAATATATGCTTACGGTGGATGAAGCAGTGCAATATTTTGGAATAGGTGAAAAGAAAATAAGGATGCTTATTTCGGAACATCTAAATTCAGAATGTTGCTTTACAGTCCAGGTGGGGTGTAAGTCATTGATTAACCGTAAGAAATTTGAGGCCTTTCTGGATCAGACTACGTCTTTGTAAAAAATATACGAACAATTTAGCACTTTAAAGTGGAAATGTTAGCCCTGGTATGATATAATACCTATATCGTGCTAGGGCTTCTTCGTAGAAAGGGGCGAAGACGTTTGGGTAAAACAAAAAGTGACCAAAAACGACGAGATAAAAAAGGTCGAATTTTACGAAACGGAGAAAGTCAGAGAAAAGATGGAAGATATGCGTTTGTATATACAGATTGTTATGGAAAGCAGAAGTTTTTGTATAGTTGGAAATTAGAGCCAACAGATTCTCTGCCAACTGGATGCAGACCATGCTTAGCTCTAAGGGAAAAAGAAAAAAATATCCAAAGAGATTTACATGATGGTATAGTACCTTACGGAGGAAATTTAACAGTTTTGGATTTGGTTCAAAAATATATTGGACAAAAAAAGGGGGTTCGTCATAATACTCAGGCGAACTATGATTTTGTGATCAATATAATAAAAAAAGAAGAATTCGGAACCAGAAGAATAGATAAAATAAAATTGTCGGATGCAAAAGCATGGTTTATTAAGCTGCAAGCAGATGGAAGAGGATACAGTTCCATTCACAGTGTGCGTGGAATTGTAAGACCTGCATTTCAGATGGCAGTTGAAGATGATTTACTGCGCAAGAATCCTTTTGAATTTCAATTATGTACAGTTGTCGTAAATGACAGTGTTACAAGACAGGCAATTACAAAAGAACAGGAAGAGTTATTTCTGGAGTTTATCCGAAATGATGATCATTACTCAAAATACTATAATGGAATGTTTATTTTGTTTAAGACTGGACTTCGTATTTCTGAGTTTTGTGGATTGACAGTGAAAGATATTGATCTTCAGGAGAGAAAAATCAATGTGAATCATCAGCTTCAGAGAACCAGAGGAATGCAGTACGTCATTGAAGATACCAAAACTTCAAGTGGAACACGAATGTTACCGATGACAGATGAAGTTTATGAATGTTTTGAACAGATTGTGAAAAACCGTAAAAAAGTAAGGGTTGAGCCGATTATAGATGGATATAGTCGATTTCTATTCCTGGATAAAAAAGATATGCCTGAGGTAGCACTCCATTGGGAAAAACATTTTCAATGGGCGTTAGGAAAGTATAATCGTACTCATGAGAAACAAATGCCAAAGATCACGCCTCATGGTCGAGTTATAATAAGGACAAGTTAGAAAACTCCAGTAAATACAAGGGGTTGCACTAATTTAGTCCTTATTTTTAACTCCCTGAAAAAGGGAAAAATAAGGCAGCGCTGTCATTCCAGAATATGAATTATTACAGATCCAGACTGGAAATGGATTTGTGTAAGACAAGAGTAAAAACAACAGAATTATTGTAATTATAGGACTGAATTAGCTCGCATGGAATATAGATTCCGGTTGTCTAATTCAGTCCTCTTTTTGATTGACGACGATGAAAGGTGATGAAAAATGGCTAGAATTATTTCTATTGTAAACCAAAAAGGGGGAACGGGAAAATCCGCATGTACAGCTAATTTAGCAGTAGGATTAGCACAAAAGAATATGAAAGTGTTGATTGTAGATGCCGATCCACAGTCTGATGTATCCGCAGGATTTGGATATCGTGATTGTGATGACAGTAATGAAACACTTACAGCTCTTATGGATGCAGTAATGAAAGATGAAGATATTCCTTCCGACTGTCATATCAGACATCAGGCAGAGGGAATAGACATTATCTGTTCTAACATTGGACTGGCAGGTACGGAAGTACAGTTGGTAAATGCAATGAGCAGGGAATATGTATTGAAACAGATATTATATGGTATCAAAGATCAATATGATGCGGTCATCATTGATTGTATGCCATCATTGGGAATGATTACGATCAATGCGCTGGCTGCATCAGATGAAGTACTTATTCCGGTTGAAGCGTCCTACTTGCCAATCAAAGGATTGCAACAGTTATTAAAAACGATCGGTAAGGTCCGTAAGCAGATTAATCCGAAGCTGCAAGTCGGTGGGATTCTGTTCACGATGGTAGATGCTCATACGAATGATGCAAGAAATAATATGGAACTTCTCAGAAATGTATATGGAAGTCAAATTCATATCTTTGATAATTATATTCCATTTTCCGTAAGAATGAAGGAGGCAGTCAGAGAAGGACAGAGTATTTTCTCTTATGATCCGAAAGGCAAAGCTACAGAAGCTTATCGGAGAGTGACGGAGGAGGTGCTGAAAGATGCCATCTAAAAAAAGAGCAACACCCATTTCCTTACAGCCGCTTGATGCGTTGTTTGGAACAAGCGAAGAGACAACCAATGGAATCAGTGAGATAGCAATAGGAAGCCTTCATCCGTTTCCAAATCACCCATTTCAAGTAAAAGATGATAAGAAAATGGAGGAATTGTCTGAAAGCATTACACAATATGGCGTGTTGGTTCCCGGTATTGTGCGGTTGAGAGAGTCTGGTGGTTATGAGCTTGTAGCTGGTCATCGGCGAAAACGAGCATGTGAACTTGCAGGATTAGAGAAAATGCCGGTTATCATCAAAGATATTACAGATGACGAAGCGACGGTGATCATGGTAGATTCCAACATTCAGCGAGAAGAGCTGCTAATCAGCGAAAAGGCATTCGCTTATAAAATGAAATATGAGGCGTTAAAGCGTCAGGGAAAACGGTCTGATTTAACTTCTTGCCAAGTTGGCAAGAAGTTAGCGGCGGAAGAAGTCAGTCAGAATACAGGAGATAGTTCCAGACAGATTCTTCGATATATTCATCTGACAGAGTTGATCGCAGAGTTTTTAGAATTGGCAGACGAGAAGAAGCTTCCCTTTAATACAGCTGTTGAAGTTTCCTATTTGAGAACTGAAGAGCAGCAGATATTACTTCAGTATATGCATAATCACAATATAGTACCGTCCATGAAGCAGGCAAAGGAATTGAAACAGATTTCAAAAGAACGGATGTTGACGTATTCAGAGATTGACCAGATTTGCATGAATGAAAGTATTGAAAAAGTTCAGGTGCAGATTCCGGCGAAGAAATTGAAACAATATTTTCCAGAGACATATACAAAGACTCAGATGGAAGAAATTATATTTAAGCTTCTAGCATCGTGGGCAGAAAGAGAGGGTAAAGAATGAGCAATGAAGATACGGTAAGTAGAATACAAGTCTATCTGAAAAAGATAGAAAAGATACGTGTTAAACGGATGAAAAGAGAGAAGTTTGAACATTTGTTGAAAACATTAGGATTATCAGCAGGAAGGAAGTGAAAGTATGGCTTTAAAAATTGTACGAAGATATGATGCGAACGGAAGGGAGCTTACAGAGAAAGATCTGGAAACCTTTCAATTGGATTCTCCTGTGGTTAGAGAAATATTGGCAAACCTTAATCGGGAGGTAGCGGAAGGAATCAGACAGAAGGAGAAAAAAGGTGACGATTGAAGATGTAATTAAAAAATCAATTCTGCCGCTGGCATTTATGGTATTCTGGTTTTGGATGACAAAAACAATTATGAAAGTCAGTGGTCAGACAGATTGGTTCTGGTGGATATTTATTGCCGGATTACCATTTGGAATACATAAAATGCGGTTGATTCTAATTCCGAGAGGAATGGATACCACAGCAACACTTGGGATGGCTGCATTAAGTGTCATTATTGGAGCATTGATTGGAAGCATCATGATTCCAGTGTATGTGATCAGAGCGATATACGTGTTTATACGGTATGTCATTGGAAAATAGAATATTAGATTGATAAGAGGCAGGCTTGCGAAAATAAAAATCGTAAGTCTGCCTCTTTTTTTGTGCTTAAAAACAGGCAATTCAGGGGAATTCCCTTTTGCAAATATATATTCTTGGAGGATTTTTAAGATGAGAGAGCGAATTGAAAGTAAGCATGTAACAAAGGAAATCAAAAGTCAGATGCCAGTGATTCCGGTGGCAATTGTTAAAGAAAGAGGCTGTACGTTCTGCCCATATTATCTGGGCAATTATGAGAAACAGCCACGCTGTATGATGAAAACCTGTGCCTGGGATGATGAAAATGAACGTTTCCATCCAGTTCTTCGTGAACTGATCCCATTTTACAAAGAGAAGATGGAAAAAGCAGAAGAAAAATTCCTGGCAATGAAAAAGATTTACACAACACTGTTAGGAATGTTTGCCGATGAAATGAAGCAAGAAGAGTTGGAAAAAGATGAATGTTACGGATGTGCCTATGGAAAATGTGGACCATGTATCGGTATCTGTTACAAATCAATGAAAGCATAGGAGGGGTAAGCCAATGAATACAACAGTTATTTCCGGGCGATTAGTAAGAAATCCTGGATACAACGAAGTGGAGAATGAAAAAGGACTTCATAAGATTGCCAAGTTCGTTCTAGCAGTCAGAAGAAATTATTCCGATGAAGTCAGTTTCATTCCGGTAAAGGCTTTTGCAAAGAAAGCAGAATTTGCCAGAGATTATCTGATGCAGGGAACGAAGGTCATGGTGGAAGGCGAGATTGTCACAGGTAATTATGAAGATAAGGATACCGGGAAAAAGATCTATACCACCGAAGTGTATGCAAACCGGATTGAATTCGCAGGTGCAAAAATGGTTGACAGACCACCGTTTCCAGAAGATGCGGAAGGGTTCTTAGAGATTCCAGAGGGTATGGAAGAAGAAATGCCGTTTAGATAGAGGAGGATAAAAGATGGTTTCAGTAGATCAGGCGTATATGGTAGGGCATATGAAAAATGCCGATGGAAGTATCAACAACAAAAATGTAGTGCTGTCAGCAGCATGTGAAGCAGCGGAACTGTTCCAGTGCATGATGGCAGTAAATCAGAAACTGGAGGACTGGCAGAGATTTAATCACACCTTGGAGATGCATCTTAGAAGTGTGGAATGTGAGAAAATCCATGATATCTGTCAGGCAGTATACGGAATGAAACATCCGTCCAATGAACTGGAAGGATTGTATCTGGCAAGAGAGGATGAACAGATATGCCTGCTGTACTATCAGGTGTTTGTAGGGATGCTGGAAATCAATATTAATTCAGCCGAAGTGCTGTACAAACAGAAGGAGGAAACAATCAATGAGTAAGATGGAGTATATGCCGGTAGATTGTCTGCAGGTGCCAAAGGTGCTGTTTCAGATGGAAAAATACAAAAATCTGTCAAATACAGCAAAGATTCTATACAGCTTATTTCTGGATCGTTTGAAATTTGCGGTGCAAAATGGCTGGGTAGATCATAACGGGAATCTGTTTGTTATCTATCCCAAAAGTGAAATAAAGAAAGACCTGAATACGACTCGATATGGAGTAGATCAGGCAGTACAGGAACTGGTTCAGGTTGGTAAACTGGTGCGTATCATTCCAAACAATGGAAAGGCGAACCACTTTTATATCAATGGTATTTATGAAAATGAGATGGAGGAAGAATCAATGATGACATTAGATACTATCATGGCAAATATGCCGCTGGCTGAAAGAGAAATTATTATGGATAAGATGGTGAAAGCATCCAGAGATATTTTTGAAACTATTGCGGATATGGGATATATTGATCAATATGAAACGTCTTTAACTGCAATGGAAAAGCGAGGATACCAGGATGAGCTTGGAGAGATGGATATTGATCAAATTCAGGCTGATGGATATGAGTTTGGTATGGATCTTGCATTTGGAATTCTGGAGGAAAATGAAAATAATCCTGCTCGTGTGTTAGATATCCAGAAATATGTGAACAGACAGTATGAAAGCTGTTCAAAAAAGAAGTTTATGAAGGTCCTGGAAACCCTTGTTCATGCGATGGGGAATGATGAAGGCTTTATTGGTGATATGTATGCTTGTAACAAGAAGGCCAGAAATTATTATTTGGACGAAATGATTCAATCATTCAATTTTGTATTTGATGAGATGTGCCATGGTACAGGCAGTGCAGCAAATTGTGATTTTGATGTAGAAGAGTAGGAAAATATTATGGCAGATTTTGAATATTTCAGAGCAGAAGAATCTGACCAGTTTTCTTTTTTTCGGATACCAAAAGCTCTGTTCACAGAAAAAGAGTTTGCAAGCCTGTCCACAGACGCAAAGCTCCTTTATGGAATTCTGCTTGATCGAATCAGCCTGTCCAAGAAAAATGGCTGGATTGACAGTGAGGGTTATGTCTATATCATTTACACGATCGCAGAATTGCAGGAGCTGTTGCGAATGTCGCATACGACAGTGACAAAGCTTCTATATGAGCTGGATAGTGTGCATGGGATTGGATTGATCGAGCGGTATCGGCAGGGGAATAATCGTCCCTCTGTCATATATGTGAAAAATTTTGTAAAACGGAGTAGAGGAAAGCCAGTAAGATACTTTGTTTCTGGAATGCCAGAAACTGGAAATCCAGACTGCAAAGAATTGGAAATCCGGATTGCAAGAAACTGGAAGTCCGGAACGCAAAAAAATAGAAGTCCGGACTGCAAGAATCTGGATGGAAGTAATACTAAGATAAATAAGACTGAAAAGAATCATACTGATAAGAGTAAGGGCAATACACCCGCTTTGGAAGAAAAATTCAGTCAATATGGTAGATTTAAAAATGTTGTTCTGTCGGAAGCTGAACTGCAGGAGTTGATGACGCTATTTCCATGGGATTACCAGAAACGGATTGATCATCTTTCTGTTTATATGAAATCCAGTGGAAAAGAGTATCAAAACCATTTTGCAACAATCTGTCTTTGGGCAGAAAGGGATGGAACCAGGATAGGAATGGATAAATATGAATTTCAGGAAGGAGAAAGCCTGTGATGGAAAACAAAGTAACAGCAGATTATCTGGACGAAGAGGGATGTCTTCATTGTGGCACCTGTGGAAAAAGAAAACAGATGAAAGTCAGTCTGATGGGTTTTGAGCATGTAGTGTCCTGTTTGTGCGAATGCGAGGTAAAAGCCAGGCAGGAACTGGATGAGAAGATGCAGCGGGAAGAAGAACAGCGGCAGCTTTATCAGAGAAAATCCGTCGGACTTCGGGAAAGAAGATTCTGGGAATGGAAATTTGAAAATGACAATGGAAGCAACCAGAAGATACTAATCGCCAGGCAGTATGTAGAAAACTGGACAGATATGAAGAGAAAAAATGTAGGATTGCTTTTGATGGGACCGGTTGGAACCGGGAAGAGCTTTTTTGCAGGCTGTATTGCAAATGCACTTTTGGAACAGGGAGAACGTGTCATGATGACGAATTTTTCCAGGATCTTAAATGAAATGACCAGCTATCAGGCAAATAAGAACCAGATCATACAAAATCTTGTTGATTATCCGTTGCTGATTATTGATGATTTAGGAATAGAACGAAATTCTGAGTTTGCTTTGGAGCAGGTCTATAATGTGATAGACAGCCGCTATTGTAAAATGCTTCCGCTGATCGTAACAACGAATCTGGGACTGAATGAAATGAAATCTGCAGATTTAGATACTGCCCATCAGCGCATTTACAGCAGAATACTTGAAATGTGTGTTCCCATCTATTGTGGTGGGGAAGACAAGAGAAAAGAAGAAGGGACAGAAAAACTCGTACAGGTGCAGTACCTGATTACCGGTTAATCTGTCCTTTTTCATTGAAGGGGGTGATTGCCATGATTACAGATCTGGACAGCAGTTGAATCGCTGAAAGGAGGGAAAAGTCATGCAGGAAGAGGTAACTCAGAAAACGGTCACGTTCTGTATTCGGGCTACTAAAATTACGGCAGACCTGTTGAAAAAGGTTCTTGCTGCGTATCTGCGTCATCAAAAGCAGAAATCAGTAGAGAAGAAAGCACAGAAAAATCAGCCGAAACAGGGAAAGGTCACGGTAAAAGAGCTGGCAAAACAGAATGCCGGGATGGTCAATATCGAGATCACAAATAAGAATATCAAGTCCTTTGAACGGTATGCCAGAAAATACGGGATCAATTATGCTCTGAAAAAAGACAAGAGCAAAGAGCCTCCGGTTTATCTGGTATTCTTCAAGGGACGTGATCAGGATGCACTCAATGCTGCTTTCCGTGAGTTTTCCCAGAAACAGATTCAAAAAGCGAATAAACCTTCCATTCATAAGCGTCTTGCAGCTTACCGGGCAATGATGCCAAAGAAGACGAAGGACAAAGTAAAGAACCGGCATCAGGAGCAGAGTCGATGAAAAAGAAAAGCGGCAAAACTCTGATGCAGAAGTGGAAGAATAAAATCGGGGGTAAGCTGTCCGCCCTGGATAAAAAGAAACTGGTTCTTACAAATATCCCTTATGCTCTGGCTGCTTTCTATGCAGACCGGGCATTTTTTCTTTACCGGAACAGTCCGGGAGAAGATATGGGGAACAAACTATTATATGCGATGGAACATGCAGATCGGATCTTTACAGGGATTCTGTTGAGTTTTGACCTGAGAGATCTATTGGTTGGAGTAACTGTCGCAGTTATTTTGAAACTTTTGGTTTGGCAGAAACAGTCAGATGCAAAGAAACTTCGGAAGGGAATCGAGTATGGTTCAGCCAGATGGGGAACTGCAGAGGATATAAAGCCTTATATGTCAGAGGATCCCTGGATGAATATTCCGTTGACAGCAACAGAAGCACTGACCATGGAGAGCAGACCAAAGCAGCCGAAGTATGCGAGAAATAAAAATATCGTGGTCATCGGTGGCAGTGGTTCCGGAAAGACACGATTTTTTGTAAAGCCGTCGGTCATGCAGATGAACTGTTCCATGGTCATTACAGATCCAAAGGGCACTCTCATTGAGGAGTGCGGGAAGATGTTAGCAAAGGGACCGCCTAAGAAAGATAAGAATGGAAATATCATGAAAGATAAATCCGGAAAAGTAGTTCATGAGCCATATGTGATTAAGGTTCTGAATACCATCAATTTTTCCAAATCGCTTCATTACAATCCATTTGCTTATATACGGTCTGAAAAAGATATCCTGAAGCTGGTGACAACAATCATTGTGAATACCAAAGGCGAAGGGGAAAAAGCTTCCGAAGATTTTTGGGTGAAAGCAGAGAAATTGCTGTACACAGCACTGATTGCTTTTATCTGGTATGAAGGGGATGAAGAGGAAAAGAATCTGAATACCCTTCTGGATCTTTTGAATGAAAGCGAAACCCGTGAAGAGGATGAAACTTACCAGAATCCTGTGGATATGATGTTCCAGGAACTGGAAGAAAGAGATCCGCAGCACTTTGCGGTCAGACAGTATAAAAAATACAAAATGGCGGCTGGAAAGACAGCGAAAAGTATTTTGATATCCTGTGGAGCCAGACTTGCCCCATTTGATATCGCAGAACTTCGTGAGATCATGTCTTACGATGAAATGGAACTGGATAAGATCGGTGACAGGAAAACAGCCTTGTTTCTGATCATGTCCGATACGGATACCACATTCAACTTTGTGATTGCCATGTTACAGTCACAGCTTTTTAATCTGCTTTGCGATAAGGCAGATGATGAATATGGTGGAAGACTTCCGGTGCATGTGCGTGTCATCGCTGATGAGTTTGCCAACATCGGACAGATTCCTCAGTTTGACAAGCTGATTGCAACCATTCGAAGCAGGGAAATCTCTGCTTCTATTATTTTGCAGTCCCAGAGTCAGCTAAAGGCAATGTATAAGGATAGTGCAGATACCATTCTGGGCAACTGTGATACTACACTTTTTCTTGGTGGCAAAGAGAAAACCACCTTAAAGGAAATGAGTGAGCTTCTGGGGAAGGAAACCATTGACCTGTATAACACTTCGGAAACGAGGAGTAATCAGAAGTCTTTTGGATTGAATTACCAGAAAACGGGCAAACAGCTGATGACGGAAGATGAGATTGCAGTCATGGATGGAGGAAAATGTATCCTGCAGATCCGTGGTGCCAGACCATTTTTCTCGGATAAATATGATATCACGAAACACAAAAACTATCGGCTTCTTGCAGATGAAAACGAGAAGAACCGGTACAAAGTAGAGAAAGAGTTAAATCCGCAGTACACACCGAAACCCGAAGAAGAGGTGGAAGTGATTCATGTAGAACTGTCGGAGTAACCTTGGGAATGAACGAAAAATAATGAGGAAAGGAATAACTGACATTAGGTGCGCCGGCTTTTTAGTCGGTGTTTTTTCATTCCCGTAAACGCCTGAAAGAAGTCAGTTTTGGTTTATGAATATATGGCATTTTTTAGCAGCGCAATTACAACTTTAAAAACTCTTGTAGTCGCTATCGGCGCAGGTCTTGGTGTGTGGGGTGTCGTAAACCTTCTGGAAGGATATGGAAATGACAATCCCGGCGCTAAGAGCCAGGGCATCAAACAGCTGATGGCTGGTGCCGGAATCATGCTGCTGGGAACTACCCTGATTCCACAGCTGGCAACATTGTTCTCTTAAGAGGAGTGGTAGATGAACACCATCATTGAGAGAATTACGGAAGCGATAAAGGATATCCTGATCGGACTTATCAAGTCATGTTTGGATAACATGTTCACGTCTGTCAATGAGCAGGTGGGAACCATAGCCGGGCAGGTGGGACAGACACCGCAGGGATGGAATGCAGGGATTTTTAATCTGATTCAGAATATATCCCAAACGGTGATCGTCCCCATTGCGGGACTGATCATCACCTTTGTCCTGTGCTATGAATTGATCACGATGGTAACACAGAAAAACAATTTCCATGAATTTGAGACTTATAACATTTTCCTCTGGATCTTCAAAGCGTATGTAGCCATTTATCTGGTGACAAATACGTTCAATATCACGATGGCGGTCTTTGACGTTGGCCAACATGTGGTCAACAATGCCGCCGGGGTGATATCAGGAAACACTGCGGTGGATGCAACAGAAGCAATTACACGGATTGTGGATGCCCTGGAGGATATGGAGTTAGGGGATTTGTTCCTGCTATCCATGGAAACGCTGCTGATCAGTATTACCATGCGGATTCTGTCAATCATCATAACCGTTATTTTGTACGGAAGAATGATAGAAATTTACCTTTATACTTCCATAGCACCAATTCCGTTTGCCACCATGACCAATAAGGAATGGGGCAATATCGGAAACAACTATTTAAAAGGCTTGTTCGCACTGGCATTTCAGGGATTCTTCATGATGGTCTGTGTGGGAATTTATGCAGTTTTAGTAAATGCAATGACCATATCCAGTGACCTTCATGCAGCAATGTTTTCAGTAGCGGCTTATACCGTGATTCTTGCATTTTCATTATTCAAGACCGGAAGCCTTAGCAAATCGATATTCAATGCCCACTAACGGGCAGGAAAGGAGCGCATACCATGGCGTATGTACCAGTACCAAAAGACCTTACCAAGGTCAAAACAAAAGTAGCGTTAAATCTGACAAAGCGGCAGTTGATTTTCTTTTCACTTGCCGCAGTTGTGGGAATTCCGTTTTATCTGTTCATGAGAAAACCAATCGGTTCCAGTATCGCTGCCATTTTGATGGTAACGGTCATGCTTCCGTTTTTCTTCATGGCAATGTATGAAAAAGACGGGCTTCCCTTTGAAAAAGTGGTGGCAAATATCATTCGACAGAAGTTTATCTGTCCGGCAGTAAGACCATATAAGACAGAAAATTTTTATCAGGAGATTTCCACCCTTGTAAAAAAGGAGGGTGTGCCGGATGGCAAAAAAGACAAAGCAGGAGGCTCAGCAGGAGCGTCTGTCCCTGGCGGAAAAAAGAAACCGTCAGGAAAGAAAAAACAAAAAAAGCAGAAAAGAAAGAGAACAGGAAAAGCGTAGGAAGAAACAGGAACGGGACCGCAGGAAACAGAAAAACATTCCTACAACTGCACAGCAGAGTATTCCGTATATTCGGATGCTGCAGGATGGTATCTGCCAGGTGACAAAGACCTTTTTCTCCAAGACAATTCAGTTTTATGACATCAATTATCAGCTTGCTTTAAATGAGGATAAGACCACGATATTTGAGAATTACTGTGATTTCTTAAATTACTTTGATTCTTCCATCAGTGTGCAGCTGTCCTTTATCAATCAGCAGGTGGATGTGGCAGAATTTGAGAAAAGCATTGACATTCCGGATCAGAACGATGACTTCAATGCCATTCGTGAAGAGTACCGTACTATGCTGAAAAATCAGCTTTCCAAAGGAAATAATGGTCTGGTGAAGACAAAGTATATCACTTTTGGAATCGAAGCAGAAAGCCTGAAGGTGGCAAGACCGAGGCTTGAAAGAATTGAAACAGATATCTTAAATAATTTTAAGATTCTGGGTGCACAGGCACATTCACTAAATGGTCTGGAAAGGCTGGAGATTCTGTATCATGTGTTCAACCAGGATCGGATCGAACCATTTAAGTTCCAGTATAAGATGCTTCCGGAAACCGGATTAAAGACCAAAGATTTTATTGCACCGACTTCCTTTAACTTTTCCAAGAATCAGACATTTTTGATGGGAAGAACGATGGGAAGTGTAAGTTATCTGCAGATTCTTGCACCAGAGCTGACAGATCGGATGCTTGCAGATTTTCTGGATGTAGATGACAGTATTAATGTCAACATCCATATCCAGTCTATTGACCAGAGTTCAGCGATCAAGATGATCAAGAGCAAGATTTCAGATTTGGATAAGATGAAGATCGAAGAGCAGAAACGAGCGGTACGTTCCGGTTATGATATGGACGTTCTTCCATCGGACCTTGTGACTTATGGAGAAGAAGCGAAGAATCTGCTGGAAGATCTGCAGTCCAGAAATGAGAGAATGTTCCTTGTAACGGTTCTGGTTATGAATACCGCAAAGAAGCGTCAGAAACTGGATAATAATATTTTCCAGGTGCAGGGGATTGCACAGAAATATAATTGTTCCTTAAAACAGCTGGATTATCAGCAGGAATCAGCACTTATGTCCTGTATTCCGCTTGGAGTCAATCGAATTGAAATTCAGAGAGGGCTTACCACATCATCAACCGCAATTTTTGTGCCATTTACGACACAGGAACTGTTTCAGGAAGGGGAAGCTCTTTATTATGGACTGAATGCGTTATCCAACAACATGATCATGGTTGACCGGAAACGTCTGAAGAACCCAAATGGACTGATTCTTGGTACACCAGGTTCCGGGAAGTCGTTCTCAGCAAAGAGAGAAATCACGAACTGTTTCCTGATTACAGAAGATGATATCATCGTCTGTGATCCAGAAGCCGAGTATTCGGCACTTGTGCAGGCACTGCATGGGCAGGTGGTTCGGGTTTCGCCGGTATCTGACCAGTATATCAATCCGATGGATCTGAACTTGAATTATTCCGAGGAAGACAATCCGCTGTCATTAAAAGCAGATTTTATTCTGTCTTTGTGTGAACTGATCGTTGGTGGAAAGAACGGACTGGAACCGGTAGAAAAAACGATTATTGACCGTTGTGTGCGGTTAGTATATCAGGAATACCTTGCCGATCCAATACCGGAGAAGATGCCAATCCTGGAGGACTTATACAACCTTCTGAGAAAACAGGAAGAGCCGGAAGCACAGCGGCTGGCTACTTCATTAGAGATCTATGTTACAGGCTCTTTGAATGTATTTAACCATCAGACAAACGTGGATATCAATAACCGCATTGTATGCTTTGACATCAAGGAACTTGGTAAGCAGCTGAAAAAGATTGGGATGCTTGTCATTCAGGATCAGGTTTGGAACAGGGTAACGATGAACCGTTCTGCCCATAAGTCCACCAGATACTATGTGGATGAGTTCCATCGGACGAGACGTTCCGCTTGTTGAATAGACAGCGGGGTCAGTAGCCGTCCGTAAAAAGAAAAGCTACTGATACAACTGATATGGTGTTGTTCAAATGAAGGGGTAACGCCCGGAAGGGACACACACAAACTCCCTACAGCGTGATAGTTGTGCAAGAACTGTCGGGTTGTCAAAAGTTAGGGTGAAGAGCAAAAAGCAGGTCCTAACAGGTAAGGCTGAGGAAAGATTCACAGAGGTGTGGGTTGCCTGTGATTATGTAGTGAAGCTGTATATGGTGAGTATCCACGGAAGTGGGGACGAACTGACGATTTAAAGAGTCTAAAATTCGAATGCGTTGAAAAGCGTATGC
>NZ_FMUW01000038.1:0-24994 GCF_900101315.1 Blautia sp. SF-50 | reverse complement strand
CTCTGCAGGAGGGGAGCTGATTCTTGGCTGGCGGAAATCTGCGTTGTTTTTCAAAAGTCCGCTGTCTGAGCGGCTGCAAGACGCGAGTTCGGACTTTTGGAAAACGCTTTTAGCAGATTCCCGGCAGCCTAGAAGCCAGCCCCCGACGAAGCCGCAGACCAGACAGCATCCCCGGCTCGGGCGTACGTTCACCCCCACCACCCTCTTCCCACCAAAATAAAAATCTGCTATAATACAACCACACAACAAAAATCAAAAATAACAAAGCGAACAATCACCAATCAATCGCATTCAAAATCCAAAGAAAGACAAGGTAAAACATAAATGAAATTTCCACCCAACATCAAAATCCCCGACTCCCTCAAAGGAGTCTTCAAAAAAAGCTCCACCCCGGATCCCCTCAGAGAACCCCGGCGCAACCCCAAGGACAACATCCCCCTGAACTTCCGCGAACGCAGCAATGCCCGCGTAAGTCTTATGGCATCCGTCATCGTCCTTGCGATCCTGGTCCTCTTCTTCAATCAGCTGGACTACCGCCTCATCCGCAAACCAGCTATAGACGCCCAGAAAAAAGCCGCGGCAGTCAAAGCCAAGGCCGATCAGGAAGCAGCCGACACCACTGCCGAAACTACCACTGCCTCCGTCATCGCAGTAGGCGACAACCTCTATCACCAGAGTCTCATCGACGCAGGCGCATCCTCTGACGGCAACTGGAACTACGACAAGATCTACACCCACATCCAGGACGCCATCAAGGACGCAGACATCAAAATGATCGATCAGGAAACCGTCTTCACAACCGACCATGACAGCGTAAGCTCCTACCCATCCTTTGCAACACCCACAGAAGTAGGAGACGCCATTATAAAAGCAGGATTCAACGTAGTAGAATCCGCCAACAACCACATCGATGACTTCGGAGAAGGCTTCCTCACAGACACACTGAACTTCTGGAAAACCAAATATCCGGATGTCACACTTCTGGGGATCCATGACTCCCAGGAAGATGCCGACACCGTCAAGATCCGTGAAGTAAACGGTATCAAGATCGCATTTCTGGATTACACCTACGGCACAAACGTAGGCGGCATTGAAGGAAAAGACTACATGATCGACATGATCCGCAAAGACAAGATCACAGCCATGATCCAGAAAGCAAAACAGCAGGCCGACTGCATCATCTTTGTAGCACACTGGGGTACCGAAGACGAAACCATGCCAAACGAATACGAAAAACAGTGGGCAGCCTACCTTATGGAGCAGGGCGTAAATGTCATCATCGGCGGACATCCACATGTACTCCAGCCATATGGCCGCCTTACTGATGACAAAGGCAATGAAACTGTAGTCTTCTACTCTCTGGGAAATTTCGTATCCACCCAGCAGAAGCTGGAAGAACTTCTCGGCGGAATGGCAAAATTCACCATTCAGAAAACCGTACAGGACGGCAAGACCTCAATTGAGATCCTGACCCCTACAGTGGAACCTCTGGTCATGCATTACAACAGCGATGCCGGTGAATTCGGACCATATATGCTTTCCGATTACACAGAAGAACTTGCATCTCAGAACGGTGTACAGTCATACATTGGTTCCGGTGTATTCACTCTTGACAACCTGAAAAAGAAGTTCAACGAGATCATGTCCATGAATGTCACTCCATCCACAGGAACCAACCTCCTGGATGTGACCATTGACACAGACCTGAACATGATCGATGCATCCGGAAATGTCGTAGAAGATACCGACTCCATCACAGCAGAAAAATATTACGCAGATAAAGGCATTGACATCACTTCCGAAGACTTTAACTCTGCTGATAATAACTCAGGCAGCACAGACGACTCCTCGGATGACGGTTCCTACGATGATGGTTCCTACGATGATGGTTCCTACGACGATGGTTCCTACGACGACGGTTCCTACGATGATGGTTCCTACGATGATGGTTCCTACGATGATGGTTCCTACGATGATAGCGAAGAATAGCGATAACTTTTCGTAACCAGTTTATACCCAGATCCATAAAATACCGGAGATCCGGCACCTCTGAAGCCAACACTTCAAAGGTACACAGATCTCCGGTATTTTTATTTTATCTTTTATATTTTCTTTCAAAGATTTCGCTATACAGAATATCAGTATGTAAATATACCAACTCCATAAGCTTCCAACGGATATGCAAAAGAAAATTCCCGGTTGTCACAATTTTTCTTTTCGGCTTTAAATACCTTGCCCTTCGGAAGAAGCCCCTGCTCATCCATGATCAGCTTGTACTGTTTTTTCTTCGGAACGCCTACACGGTAATCCGGACGTGCTACCGGTGTAAAGTTGCATACTATCAGGATATTATTACGTCTTGTAGGAGATTTTCTCACAAAGCTGAAGATACTTCTGTCGCCATCGTTGGCATTGATCCACTCAAATGCAGATGGATCATTATCTGCACCGTAAAGTGCCGGATATTTGCGGTAGATATGCAGAAGATCACTGACATACTGCTGCAGCTTCTGATGATTTTCCTCGCCAAGAAGATACCAGTCAAGCTCTCTGGCCTCACTCCACTCACGCAGCTGTCCGAAATCCTGTCCCATAAACAGAAGCTTCTTACCCGGATGCCCGAACATAAAAGTATATCCGGCCTTCAGGTTCTTGAATTTATCATCCAGCTCTCCTGGCATCTTCTCCAGCATAGAACACTTCAGATGTACTACTTCATCATGAGACAGAACCAGAACATATTTCTCACTGTATGCATAAGTCATAGAAAATGTCATCTTATTATGATTAAATTTACGGAAATATGGATCCAGCTTCATGTATTCCAGGAAGTCGTTCATCCAGCCCATATTCCACTTCAGAGAGAATCCAAGCCCGTCGTCTTCTGCCTTACCTGTTACCATCGGCCATGCGGTAGATTCCTCTGCGATCATGACAGTTCCATGATTTCTTCCGAGAACAACGGTATTCAGATGCTTAAAAAATTCAATAGCCTCCAGATTCTTGTTTCCGCCGTATTTATTGGCGATCCACTCACCGTCTTTCTTACCGTAATCCAGGTAGAGCATGGATGCAACCGCATCTACACGAAGACCATCAACGTGGCATTCCTCTACCCAGTAAAGAGCGTTTGCGATCAGGAAATTCTTCACCTCCGGACGTCCGTAATTGTAGATCTTGGTTCCCCAATCCGGATGCTCACCCTGTCTCGGATCTGCATGCTCATATACAGCAGTTCCGTCAAAGTTAACCAGTCCGTGTGCATCCTTCGGAAAATGTGCCGGTACCCAGTCAAGAATGATACCGATTTTCTGACGGTGAAGATAATCCACCAGATATTTGAAATCCTGCGGTGTTCCGTAGCGGGAAGTCGGTGCGTAATAGCCGGTTACCTGATAGCCCCAGGAACCGTCAAAAGGATGCTCTGCGATACCCATAAGCTCCACATGGGTGTATCCCATTTTTTTGACATACTGTGCAAGCTTCGGCGCCAGTTCTCTGTAGGAATAGAAACCATCCTCATCCTCTGCTGTCTGCGGATGCTTCATCCAGGAACCCGGATGCACCTCATAGATAGACATGGCACTTGTGTCCGGATCAAAGTTCTCGCGATTTTTCATCCAGGTATCATCTTTCCATTTATAGTTGGTGATATCTGTAATACGAGAGGCTGTTCCGGGACGCATTTCAGCGGCATTGGCATATGGATCTGCCTTGTAAAGCTCCTCACCATGTGCACCTGTAATGTAAAATTTATACAGCTGTCCGATCTTCGCTCCCGGTACAAATGTCTCATAAACGCCAATGGGTCCAACTTTTTTCATGGGATTCTTCTCCGTATCCCATTCGTTGAATTCACCTATAACAGAAACCGCCTGTGCATTAGGTGCCCACACTGCAAAATAAACCCCTTTTTTCCGGTTCTGCGTGTCCGGATGTGCTCCCAGCTTCCTGTAAATATCATAATTCGTGCCCTGACCAAACAGATACTGGTCAAGCTCCGTAAATTGTAATTTTTTTCCCATTTTCAGGTACCTCCCTTTATAGTTCTGCCACCGTCCATTCCCCAATTTTAAGTGGAATTTTTTATTCTATAATTATACCAATCCCCATATTTTCAGTCAAGGAAAAACCCTCTCCGGCTAATATGTGTCTATTATCCGACAATGTCAGATAAAGTCAAAAAAGAGACCTGAATGACGCACATTTTGTCATTCAGGTCTCTCCTGTCATTTTTTAATATTCTTCGCTTCCATCGTCATAAGATTCGTCGTAGGAACCATCATCATAGCTTCCATCATCGGAAGATCCATCCGAATAATCACTTTCGTCAGAGCCATCGGAATAGTCCCCTTCATCGGAAGATCCGTCACTGACATCCGATCCGTCAGAAGAATCGCTTCCATCGGAGCCATCCTCAGAGGAATCCTCTGAATCACTGGAATTTCCTGCATATCCTGCAACACGACCAGCCTGAAGAGAGCTGTCCCAGAAGTCAGAATAGGAAGCACTCTGTAACGTAACATCCTTCGCTTCTGCAAGCTCGCTGACTGTTACAAGCTTATATCCCTGGTCGATCAGTGCCGGGATCAGCTTCTCTGTGGCACACTTCACAGATGGTTCATGAATATCATGCATCAGGATGATAGAACCATCTCCCAAGGAAGAATCATTCATGATCTGATTATAATCTGCATCCGCATCCATCAGCTTCCAGTCCAGAGAATCTGTAGACCACATGAAGAAAGGCTTGCCAACTGCACTCATCTGCTCATCTGTGATCGCGCCATACGGTGCACGACATACCGTTGATGCCTGCCCACAGGCTTTTACCAGTGCATCATCCGTCTTCTGGAACTCCTGCATAACAGAATCCAGATCCATATTCGGCAGCGTCTGTTCCGGATGATCCCAAGTATGGTTACCGATCTCGCAGCCAAGCTTTACCATTCGCTGTATGGTAGATTCACGGCCCTCCACATTCTGTCCCAGCATAAAGAACGTAACATGGATATTATATTTCTCAACAGTATCAAGAAGTGTCTCTGTATACTCTCCAGGACCATCATCAAAAGTCAGAGCGATCATCGGGCGCTTCTTGGAAGGATCATAAGAGCCATCCTCATTAAAATAATAGTCCTTCACACCTTTCTCCACCCATCCGGTCTGCATGTATCCCTTTTTATCAAAGCTATATGTTGTTCCGTCAATATCCGCAAAACCATTTACATAATATGTACCATCCGGATTCTGATACCACTTTCCTGTAGAATCCTCATGCCATCCCGGAGTCATAACAGAAAGCCTTTCGCCTGCTGCACTGCCCTTTACCGGCATCACCGTTGCATCCGTACCGGAATCCGCGCTGTCTGTATCCGAAGCAGCCGTATCCGTCGATGCCGTACCGTCCTTCGTACTGCTGTCTGTGGAAGCTCCGGCGGTATTTGCCTGAACATTTACTGTCTCCGCATCCTTATTGCTTCCGCCGCCTGCATGGTTGACGATGGGAAGAATTACCCCTCGAACAACAAAAACCAGCAGAAGAATCGCCGCAACTACACAGGTTATCCGCTTCATCATCCGCCGCCGTCTTAACTGTTGCTGTTTTCTGCGCATCCTCTCACGCAAAACTCTTTTGTCCATTTTTTACATCCCCGTTTATATACTCATATCTTTCTTTGATATTTAATGTCTGTCTTTAATCATACCGCATTTAACGCTTAAATACAATGGAAATTCCCGAAAGAATCTCTTAATTTGTTACTGTTCACTCCGTTCTCAGTAACACACTTCGCGATGCACATGTAAAAAAAATGGCACCCGGAACACATTCCGGGCACCACACTTTTTTAGCTGCTGATACTGTCAGATCACTCCTGACCCGCTGCATCCGATGTGCTGCTGTCTGCATCCTGATCCGCCTCGCCGTCTTCCGGCACCATATCTGTAGCCTCTGCCGCTTCCAGCTCTTCATCCACGGTACCTTCCGCACTGCTTCCGTCCGAGGAAGGATCATCTCCGTTTACTCCCTGGGTATCACCGGCAGAAACCTTCTCCTCAACCGTTGCATTGTCCAGGATAAAATCTTCCACTCTGAGAAGTCCGATGGATTCATCCACGGCTGCCTGTCCGTATTTATCTACCAGCGCAGCCAGATCCTTCACACTGTATGCTTTGATCAGTTCATCCTGGATACTGAGAGATTTTTTATCTTCAAGTGTCATATTCTCCTTATCCATGATCCCCTGTACGATCAGGTTCTGCTTTACTTTAAACTCCGCATACTGACCGCTCTGCTCCTCAAAATCATCCATGGAGATTCCCTGAGCTTTTACAAAATCCTCCAGCGTCATATCACCCTGTTTTGCATAATTCTCATACAGACTGCGAAACTCTGTCTTGGCTGTATCCAGATCCTCCTGTGGATATTCCTTCACTTCAGATGCTGAAAGCACTGTGTTCCATGCAGTTTCACGCAATGTGTTCTGTGCACTTGTCTTCGCTTCATCCTCCAGTGTAGTACGGATTTCCTTCTTGTAATCATCCACACTCTTGCAGTCTGTATTCTTGGCTACCCAGGTATCGGTAAGCTCAGGTGCACGCTTAAAGCTCTGCAGAGTGACCTTAAATACCACTTCCTGTCCGGCCAGCTCTTCCGAAGAGTATTCCTTCGGGAAAGTCAGATCGAGATCCTTAGTCTCACCTTTTTTCATTCCGATGATCCCGTCCTCAAATCCGTCGATAAACGTTCCGGAGCCTATGGTCAGCTCATAATTATTTGCAGTACCGCCGTCAAAAGCCACTCCGTCCTTGGTTCCCACATAATTAATGGTAACCACATCTCCGTTCTGAACACTGCCTTCCGTTACTTCCTCAGCCTTGTTCTGAAGCTCTTCCTTGATCCTTCCGTCAACCATATCATCGGTTACGGCTTCTACTGTGTTATCAAGAGTCAGCCCCTTATATTCTCCGATGGTCACATATTTGCTCACATCATCCACGGAAACAAGCCTTGTGTCTCCGGAGGCTGCCTCTTCGCTGTCTTTATTGGAAGCCGTTTCTTCTGACTCTTTGGAATCTGCAGATCCGGAATCTTCTTTATCTGTTGTATCCTGCGCTTCTGCTGCAGGTTTTTTGTCATCTTTCTGGTCTGTTGATGTGCCACATGCAGTGATCGCCAGTGCCGCACACAGTGCAAGAACCATGAGATATGCTTTTTTCTTCATAACCTACTCCCTTCATCAAGTACTGTCGGTTCGATTATAATCTTTTTTTATACAGATTTGTAAAGTGTGTTTGCTGTCTTACATTTCCGGTACCGGTGTCGGTCTGGAAGAATCCCACACCTCCGATACATCAAACAGGTCACTGAGCATATCCGGATTGTAATACATTCTGTATCCATCCAGATTCCGTCTTCCCTGACGGAAATATTCACTTGTGATCTGCACAAAATACTGACTGGAATCTACATTGCAGAAATAGCGGTAGCCACGGCTTTTGTAATACTCATACTTCTCATTATCCGAGGTGTATCCTTCCCAATCGCCGATATCCGCACCAAAGGCAAAAATGATCATATCGGTTTTTCCGAGGATGGGTGCCACATATTTTTCCCATTTTTTATTATCGGTCTTCAACTCCGCTGCTGTGGAGCTTGTAGCGTTTCTGTGACCCCAGGTATGGCTTGCAAATTCCCACCCGTCCTTTTTCATGGCCTTCGCCACTTTTTTGGCTGCTTTTACTTCTTTATCATAGTCAAAATCCGGATTGGCCTTGAGAAAAGCCTTCTGGTCATCCTGAAGATTCTTCTTGGTCTTATATGCCCCATCTGTACGGTAGCCCAGAACACCATTATAACCGGTCATTGCCAGGATACCCTTTCTTCCATGATAGGAAAAATCCGGATGTTCTTTGATAAAGGAATCCAGGATCGGCACCACATCGTAATCTCCGGTCACAACTGTACCGTCTGCCTTCTTATACTCGCATTTGATATCTCCGTTGTCGTCGATCACCAGCTTTGTGGCAAATCCGTCTCCGTCCATATAATGATAGTAGCTGACGTCATCCTCTGAAAGAACAAAAGGAATCTTGCCTTCCGGCAGCATGATCTTTCCCCTGCTCATGGTTCCGTCATCATTGATCACAGCCATATCATGAGGACTCACCAGTACGTAACCCTTATCATACATGATCTGGAGCATTTTTTTGAACTCGCTGACTGTGGTCATCATCTGATTATATCCGGCCTCATCGGAATCTCCGTCAAAGGCCAGTGAGGTATTCACGATCAGGGAATGAAAAAATACATGGGTGATATTCTCAAGTGGATATTCCACACAGGCATCTCTTTTTTTCATGTAGGCTGCTGCTGCTTCCTGCATCTTGTCACTGGTGGCAAATTTCCAGTTGTTTTTCAACACGGAGATCGCGCCGGTGTAATCATACTGCTGTGCCAGTTTTTTGGCTTTTTTGAGAAGTGTTTTTTCGTCTGAGGAAGTACTGTCGGAGCTGTTCTCGGCAGCTTCCCTTTTCTGTGTTTCTTTTTCTGCCTTTTTTTCTTCCTTCGGTGTCTCGGTAGCTGCCGGCTGGTCCTCCGGGTCCGCTGCTACTTTGGCTTCTTCGGACTGTTCTTCTTCGGCTTCTGCAGCTTCTGCTTCCGCTTCATCAGACTGTGTATCCTCGTCATCCTGTGTCCCAGAGATCATATTGTCCACCTGAACAGTGACCGGATGGTTTCCGCCCACAAGAAGTGACGCCGCAAGCACTGTTGTCAGTACACCTGCAATTTTTTTCTTCATAATAATATATATGCCCCTTTCTAAAAGTCCCCTCGTATCTCCGGATATGACCGTTACATCGGCGGTACCGGTGTCGGTCTTGCCGGATCAAAAACATCTTTTACGTCAAAAAGATCGGATAACAGTTCCGGGTTATAATACATACGGTATCCATCCAGATTCCGTCTTCCCTGACGGAAGTACCGATCCCGGATCTGTACATAATACTGGCTGGAATCCACGTTGCAGTAATAATTATATCCCTGCCCCTTCAGATATTCGAATTTATCCCCGGAATACTCCTGGTCATTGGTAATGTCGGTTCCAAAAGCAAAAATGATAACATCCGTTCCCCCGATCAGCGGATCTACATTTTTCTTGAAACGTTCGGTATCTGCCTGAAGCTTCTCCAGTGTGACCTGTCCCACATTCTGATGTCCCCAGGTATGGCTCGCAAATTCCCAGCCTTCTGCCTTCATGGCATCGGCAACCTTTTTTGCGGCTGCCCGTTCTTTTTCCAGGCTGAAATCCGGATGTGCATCCAGCCACTGTACTTTATTTTCATCCAGATCTGCCGGACGGGTCTCATAGCTTTCGTCGGTCCGGTATCCCAGGATCCCGTTGTATCCGGTAAGTGCCAGGATTCCTTTTGCACCGCGGTATGAGAAATCCGGATGCTTTTCCACAAAACGGTCGATCAGCGGAACCATGTCGTAATCTCCCACGGATACGCTTCCGTCATCTTCCACATATTCATTGCGGATCTTTCCTTTATCATCCACGATCAGCTTCGTAGCATAGCCGTCACCGTCCATGTAATGATAATAGCATACATCATCCTGTGAGAGGACAAACGGCGTTTTCCCAGGCGGAAGAAGGATCTCTCCCTCTGTGATGTTCCCGTTGTCGTCTGCCTTTGCCATGTCCTTGATGCTTACCATCACATAGCCCTTGTCATACATGGTCTGCGTGATCTTGTTAAACTCATCAATGGTTGTCATGACCTGATTATAATCTGCTTCTTTGTAGTCTCCGTCAAACGCTTTGGATGGATCCTTGATCAGAATATGATAAAAGACATGTGTCACCTTTTCAAGGGGCCATGCCGTACAGGTTGCTTTTATGTCTTCGTATTTTTTTGCAGCTGCCTGCATCTTCTTATCCGAATCATAGGACGGAGCCTTTTTCAGAAGATCGATAGCTTTGTCATAGTTATACTGACTGGCCAGAAGCTCTGCCTCTGCGAGAGTATCTTTGGAAGCGGTCTCTGTATTTTTAGTACCTGCTTCTAAATCTTTTTCTCCGGAAACAGTCTGTTCTTTCTGTTTGTCAGAAGAAACCATCTTCTCTTTTGAAGCCTTCTCACTTCTGCCCTTCAGCGCACCGACTCCTACTGATGCCCCGACTGCGACGATCATTGCCGCTGTTATGATGGCCAGACGTTTTCTGCGTTCCTTCAGCTGGCGCTTTCTGCGGCGTTTCAATACCTCTTTCCGCCATTCTTCGTACTCAGGAGTCCCCATTTCCGGTCGGGTTCCCCCGGGCTTTTTCTCTTTCATATAATATTTCCTCCATCTCTGGTTTATCCATTACATATGTTAGCTCAAAGATAGTTATGTCCTGTATTCTCTGCAGCATACACAGATGAACTGCATCGTAATCATTATAACTGGTAACTGCTGAAATTTCCACCGTTCCACCTGTCTTTTTCACTTTTTTAATTGCCTTTTTGACGAAACAATGCTAAAATGTTGTTTGCGTAATGTAACCGATTGCGAAACAAATATATATACAGGGGGATTCTCAAATGAGTACAGTTACCATCGTTCTTCTGGTCATCCTCGTTATTCTGATCGCAGCAGTGATCGCACTCTATTTCTTCGGAAAAAAAGCTCAGAAAAAACAGGACGAACAGCAGGCTCAGATCCAGGCTAACAAGCAGACAGTTTCCATGCTGGTCATCGATAAAAAACGGATGCCGCTGAAAGATTCCGGACTTCCACAGATGGTCATCGACCAGACACCTAAGCTTATGCGCCGGTCCAAGCTTCCGATCGTAAAAGCCAAAGTCGGTCCGAAGATCAACATCCTTATTGCAGATGAAAAAGTTTTTGATCTGATCCCGGTCAAAAAAGAGATCAAAGCTGAAGTCAGCGGCCTTTACATCGTTGGCGTAAAAGGAATCCGTGGTTCTCTCGAAGCACCACAGAAGAAGAAAAAAGGCTTCCTCGCAAGATTCCGTAAATGATCAGAATCCAAAACAGCCGCCATGCTTTCAGGAATTCCCCTGATGCATGGCGGCTGTTCTTATGTAGTGTAATTATATATCTTTTATTTTCTGCAGGATCTATAAAACAAAATCCTTGCAGTCTCTTGGCTGTACCTGGATCGCCAGATAGCAGTCTGCCACATGTTCTTCATTCATATCCAGCGCATAATCTGCTTTGATCTGAAGGTTCTCTTCGCTTTCCGTCAGCTCCAGATTCGTAGCTGAGATTCCCATCTGAAGTGTTCCGTAAGGGGTAGTATAATAGGTCATGTTTTTTTTGCCCTGTTCAAATACCATGTGTACATTGACCAGTCCCTTCTTGCTAACTTCCAGACCCTTTCCGGATACTTTTATGTAATTGATGGTGGGTTCTGCTGTTTCATCCAGCAGTTCCTCATATCTGAGATAATGAGAACCATTGCGGAAATAATACTGTCCCGGAACAATGATCTCTATAGGTTCCTGATCCCCCTGTGCATCCATCATCTGAAGCCCTCTTACATGGATCAAAACTTCTTTCTGCATTCTTTTCTCCTATCATTTATGTACAGATCTGTTTAATATTTTTCGATATCGATCTTCTGTGTTTTTTCTACGTTATACGGCAGGATGGAATTGGCAAAATCCTTAAACTTCTCTGCAAGATCACTTACATAAAAGCGATACGGGAATTCCTCCTGTGCTACCTCATTGCTGGCAAGATCCAGTCTGGAGAGTAACTTTTTAAGCTCCAGCGCCGTCTCATATGCAGGATTCACAAGGCAGACCTCCTCACCCATGATCTTGCGGATGGTAGATCTTAAAAGAGGATAGTGCGTACATCCGAGGATCAGTGTATCGATCTCCTGCTCCTGCAGCTCCTTCAGATATCTTCTCGCAACCTCCTCGGTGACCGGATCATGATACCAGCCCTCTTCTACCAGCGGAACAAACAGCGGGCACGCTTTTCCGATCACGGTGATCTCCGGATCCAGTTCCTTCAGATAAGAGGCATGGATACCGCTTCCTACCGTGCCCACCGTTCCGATAATGCCCACCCGTTTATTTCTGGTTTCCTGGGCAGCAACTTTGGCACCGGCCTCGATCACTCCAAGGATCGGGATATCCAGTTCATCCTTCACCGCATCCAGAGCAAATGCACTGGCTGTATTACAGGCCACCACAATGGCCTTCACCTTCTGTTCCTGCAGAAAATGAATGATCTGACGGGAATAACGGATCACCGTTTCTCTGGATTTGCTTCCATAGGGAACTCTGGCTGTGTCTCCGAAATATACGATTTTTTCCGATGGGAGATTGCGCATGATCTCCCGGGCTACTGTCAGTCCTCCGATACCGGAATCAAACACACCCACCGGTGCGTTTCTGTCTATATTCATTGATCTTATCTCCTGAAATAATTAATCGAACGTGATTGGTCCGTTGAAATATTGTATCACCAATCCAGGGCTTGCGCAAGCCAGAAGGATATCTTCACCGGCTTATTTTCCCCGTTATCCTCTGCTTTTTCAAAACAGAATTCCGGGTAGATCGTTCCCCACCAGGCATAAAACTGTGGCTGCCGATCACCTGCAGTTCTTCTCTCCCAGGTACTCCCTGCAAGGATCACTGCCGTGAGCAAAAGGAACCCTCCTGCTTTTTTTAATACATGCTTCTTCATTTTTATATGCTCCATGAGCAAGCCCTCCTGTCAAAAATCTTCTGATGATCTTATCCTGAGATATACTGTACGATTTATCGTACTGATCATCATCTGTATTATTAACAGTCCGGCTCCCATCTATTCATTACTGCCGTAATCCACTTCCAGAAGCTCACCTTCCACCCATATCTCCGGAAGCCAGGGCAGCGTTCCATCCTGACAGAACTGATGATATACCTCCCGCAGAGTCACACCCTTCTTCTGCTGCCCGGATGTGCGGTTCTCCTGAATTCCCTGAAGGTATTCCCCTATGGAGCTTTCCCGGGCTCCCTTCCAGTGAAAAACATCTCCCAGCATATCCGTCCGGAACACGTAGACATCCTCTCCGATATGCTCTTCCTGCTTCAGATATCCGATCAGTGCTTCCCGGGATCCCTCTTCCAGAATCTGTTCATCCAGGATCAGCACTTCAAGATGACCCAGATCCAGAAATTTTTCCTGAGACCGGTTGTAGACTGCCTCGATCTCCTGAAAGTCCCGGCCGAAAAGAGTCAGCACAGAAATCGGATCTTCGTCCGGTTTTTCCTGTCCGGTAGCTGTACTCATATCCGGCATTGCATATTTCAGCACAAAGCCATTCTCTGAAACACCGGCCCCCAGTGCCAGCGGATAAGCTCTTTTTTCCGGTTCTACTGCCGCACAGCCTGATCCCGTCAAAGTGATGACCAGGACAAGTCCTGCCACAGTTACTTTTTTCTTCCGTCTTCCCCGGTTTTCCGTACTGAGAAAAAGCTGTATCACAAGCAGAAACGGCACAAAGATGTACCCCAGATACCAGCCATAATACTCCCGGATCCCCATCCCGTTTCTCTCATACAGGGAAAGCAGCCAGCCTGCTGCCGGGATCCAGTACCGACCGGTCCCGAATCCAGTTTTTTCCGCGATCTGATTTCCGTAATGAAACAAACTTCCCAGAGAAAACAAAAGTCCGAATACCAGAAATCCCATCCATATCACATCAAATCTCGCCAGTACATTTCCCGGAAGATCTGCACCCTCCAGAAGAGGCAGTACCGGACAGATCTCGTTTTTAAGGCGTGCACCTCCAAAGACCGCCGGAAGAAGGAGCTGCATTCCAAAAATGATCCCGCAAACTGTAAGAAAAGCCAGGATCACAGGTTTTCTGGCACTTCCCTGTTTTTTTGCATACTCCAGTCCGAAGGGAAGAAGTCCTGCTCCTGAAAAAGCACACAAAAGTGTATACAGATCATGGAGCCATCGCTCTCCTGTAAATCCTGTTTCCGGATCTTTCATCACTTCCATAAAGTACTCTGTTTTTCCCTGCCCTGCACATAAAAGCATCAGAAGAAGGATCCCTGCCAGAAAAATCCTTCCGGACACCTCAGCGATCCGCCCTCTTCTCTGCATTCCGCGATGCGTTCCCAGACTACAGGCTGCAACTGCAAGAAGAGACAGCCATTTTCCGGAAATCCCGCTGATCAGACTTTCCGGGATCACCTCCCCCAGAAGGCCCGAAAGAAATGCCGAACTTGCGATCACATATACCAAAAAGAACAGGCCAATAAATCGTACAGTAAAACTTCCTGTCCTTTTGGAAAGCTCCCCATATGCAGGTGTCAGACGTATCAGCCAGATCACATAAAAAGAGAGCACTACGGCCGCAGCAGCTGTCCCTGCCATGGCACTGATGCCCAACATCGCTCCATTCTTAAACAGGCACAGCAGAAACGGCGCCGGAAACACCAGTATGATCTGCCGAAAAAGCTGTCTGTGGGAAATCCTGTTATTCTCCGCAAATCTCATAACCTTTATCCTTTCCGGCTCCATGGCCTTGTCCGAAGCCTGCGTTTCTGGGCATTTCTGGCATACAGTGGCCGGAATTTCCGCTTCCGGAAGGGCTGTCGCAAAATCCTTCCACCGGTTTCCGCCTCACTGTTCTTCTCTACAAAAGGTACCAGATATGGGACACCGAAGCTTAAAAGTCCTGCCAGATGCGCCATGGTGAGATACAGTCCCAACACGATTCCGAATATACCTAGAAATCCTCCCAGAAACAGAAAAGCGTACTTCAGAAGCCGGAATGCAGAAGCAAATTCCTCATTAGGTATAGCCAGTGATCCCAGTGCTGTCAGTGCCACGATGATCACTACCACCGGGCTGACAAGATTGGCCTCCACCGCAGCCTGTCCGATGATCAGTCCTCCTACGATCCCAATGGCATTTCCAAGAGCTCCCGGGATCCGCACACCAGCCTCCCGTATCAACTCAAAAGACAGTTCCAGGAACACCAGCTCCACTACACTGGAAAATGGGACGCCCTCTCTTGCCTGTGCAAAGGAAAGGATCAGATTCGCCGGAAGAATCTGTGTATGAAACCGGATCACAGCCAGATAAAGTCCGGGGAGCAGCGTTGCCACAGCCATGGCCAGATACCGGAGCACCCGCAGGAAGGATGCCATCTCAAAACGGTTGTACCAGTCTTCACTGCTTTCCATAAAACTGTTGAATGCTCCGGGAACCACCAGTGCCACCGGCGAGTTGTCACAGAGCAGAACTGCTTTTCCATTCAACAGCTCCTGGGCAGCCCGGTCCGGCCGCTCCGTTGTCTGAAACTGAGGAAAGGGAGAATACCATGCTTCTTCTGTCAGCTGTTCCAGCATCCCGCTGTCCAGGATCCCGTCCACTGCAAAAGATTCCAGGCGCTCTTTCACAGCAGTCAGAAGCTCCTCATGGACCAGATCCTCCACATAAAGAAGCTGTACCACCGTATTGGAGCGTATACCGATGCTGCTCTGCTCCACCTTCAGCCTGGTATCCCGGATCCGCTTTCTCACAAGGGCCGCATTGGTTTTTACACTGTCACAGAACCCCTCCTTGGAGCCTCTGAGGACCTTTTCCGTTTTCACCTCTGATACAGCCAGCCCCGGATATCCTTTACTGGAAATTTTCATTGCTTTGTCGTATCCATCCAGAAAGAAAACTGCATTTCCCGAAAGAATGGCACCAAATACCTCCTCCATGGAAGACAGCTCCTTCACATCTGCAATTCCAAGACTGTTTCGGCGGATAAATTCCCGGATCTTTTCCTCCGGGATCTCCCAGAAATGATTGATCATTTTTCCGATAGCAGAATCATCCAGCATCATGTTTGAAACCGCAACCTCAATATAGACCATCAGACAGTCCGCCTTATGTCCCTCACCAAGGCGCATGGGCCTGATCAGGATATCATCGCAGTTTTCACACCGTTTCCGGATATACGATTCATTTTCATGAAGAGATATCGATATCTTCTTTGTTTCCATAAAGCCACCATCCTTTATGCAGTCAGACGGATAAAAGCATCCGCATTCGGTTAAAAAAAGAGATGCCACAATGACATCTCTCTTAATATTCCCGCATATCCGGTTCTTATTCTTTTTTCTCGGCCTCTTTGGCCTCATTCTCCGCGCGGATAGTACGGATGATCGCTTTTCGTTGATTCTCCAGATGATGGAAAGAAATATCCTGCGCCTTTTGCACATCTCCTTCACGGATGGCTTTTACCAGCTCTTCATGCTCACTGACCAGAAGATTTCTTGTCTGCTCCTCCTTCAGATACTCTACACGATAGCGATACATCTGCTCACGGAGATTATTCAGGACCTGATTCAGACGCTTATTATCAGAAGCCTGATATATGATCTCGTGGAAAGCCACATCGGTTTCCGCCAGACGGACCAGATTTCCCTCTGCTTTTGTTTTTTCAAATTCCTTGGCTGCCACCCAGAGCCTTCCCAGCTCATCCTCTGTGATCAGCTTGCACGCTTTTTCTATGGCAACATTTTCGAGGGCGATACGCACCTCCAGAACATCGTTCAGATCCTTTTCTGTAATGCTGGCTACCTGTGCACCTCTGCGTGGGATCATCACTACAAGACCTTCCTGCTCCAGCTTGCGCATAGCCTCACGCACCGGTGTTCTGCTCACGCCAAGACGCTCTGCAAGGGCAATCTCCAGAAGTCTTTCGCCCGGCTTCAGCTCTCCCTTCAGGATTGCCTGCCGCAAGGTGTTAAAAACAACATCCCGAAGCGGCAGATATTCATTCATATCCACAGAAAAATCACTTGTCATTTGTAACTCCTCCATCTCTATTGTAAATATCCGTGGCAAATACAGTCTTTGCAAGCCCGCTCTTTCTGAGGCTTCTGGCTGCCGCGGCCATCTTATCCCTGTTATCAAAGATTCCAAACACAGTAGGACCGCTTCCGCTCATCACGGCTTTCAGCGCACCTTTTTCTTCCATAAGGTTCTTGATATTGCCGATCACAGGATACTGTCGGATGATCCCCGATTCAAATACATTCTCCATTCTGGATGCCATGGCATACAGATCATTATTTCTGATAGCTCCGATGAGTCCATCGATGTCCGGATGTTTTCCGATCCCTTCCAGATTCAGATTCTCATAGGCTGTTTTTGTGGAAACATTGATTCCCGGTTTTCCTATCAGAACATAACATTTCGGAACTTCCGGAAGTCTGGTCAGCTTCTCTCCGATTCCCTCCGCAAGAGCTGTTCCCCGCATGATACAATACGGAACATCTGCTCCGACCTTTACTGCACGTTCCATCAGCTGTTCTTCGGTAAGCCCTAAATGGAACATCCGGTTCACACCCACAAATGCGGCCGCTGCATCGGAGCTGCCTCCTGCCATGCCTGCTGCCACCGGGATAAATTTACGAAGCTTGATGGAAAGTCCCTCTTCAACATCGAACTCCTCCATCAGCATCTGTGCTGCCTTATATACAAGATTTCTCTGGTCTGTAGGAATAAACGGAAGATTGGTCGTCAGTACGATCCCCGGCCGTCTGGTCTTTCTGATATCCAGGATATCATACATACGGATGGTCTGCATGATCATGCGTACCTCATGATAACCGTCCTCTCTCTTTCCCAGAACATCAAGTCCGAGATTGATCTTTGCCATTGCTTTTAAACGCATAAGCCCCTCCATTTGTACTTTGTATACAGTATTTATACATGTATTTTATATGATTTTTACATTCTTTTCAACAGCAAAATATTCCACTTTTTATTTGATCTGACCTTCCACTTTTTTCACAACAAGAAGCGGAGTTCCCGGAGAGGGTTCCTGATTTTCCTTAAGAGCATTGATCGTCCGGATCTCCTGGATAGATGTGTGATATTTCCTTGCGATATCCCACAATTCATCTCCCGGTTTTACCATATAAACCAGGATTCCCGGCATAGCCTGGAGTTTTTTCATATCCAGTGGTTTTTCCTCTACTTTCTCAATGATAAATACCGGTTCTCTGGCAACTGCCAGAAGCTCCAGTCCTACAGTTGCCCGGATCTCGATCTCATTTCCATCTGCCATGGCTGCGGAAAGCTGCTCCAGCTTTGCTTTTAACTGATAACAGCTGTCCTGTCGGATCCCTCTTGCTTCCACCATATGGGAAAACGGTATCATTGCCTCCATGGAATAAAACGGCATATCATCATTTCCAATAATGTACAGGATCTTCAGCATGACCACGCCATCTGCTTGCACACCGTTCTCTACGATCCTGGTCTTATCGATCTTCACTTTTCCCTGACTGTGACACAGCTGGAGGACTTTTCCCTGAGTCTCCTTTACCTGGATCCTGTCACTGATCCTGCATCTGGAAAAATTACGTACCAGAAGCCGTTCCAGTACCTCATTCTTTCCTTCCGGAACACATTCACGGATCGGTGTATACACATCGGTAATAAGATCATATTCCTCTTCCCTGAAAAATTTCATATCCAGCTCCAGCACAACATCCGAAACAAGGATCCGTTCTTCCCCATCGACATCCGGTTTGGCCTCCAGACTCTGATGCATCACCGAAGCTTCGATCAGCGGGATCAGTTCCTCCGTGCAGTCCGGACATTCCACTTCTCCGGAAAAAGGCAGCGAATATTCCAGCCACTGCACCGGGGCTTCTGTATCTTCAGCTCCGTACAGCACAAAAACGGACAGCTCTCCTCTTGCCTTTACCACATTTTCCTCCGGCTTCAGATCCAGCCCCCGTACATCCATAGTATACCAGATCAGGCTGGCGATATCCGGACGATTGGAGGCAATGGTATACTCATCCTTGATCCGGAGTGTATCTTTTTTATGTACGGTAAGTCCCAGAAAACGGACTGTTTTTTTTCTGACGGATACCTCTTCTGCATCCAGCGCCACCGGCAGGCGGATCTGTTCTGTTTCATCCACAGTCGCACAAAAAGTTACCAAAGCTTTGATATTAAGCTTTCTGGAATGGATCAGGCGGATCGTAAGATCTTCAATTTCCCACTTCAGACACATTTTATCCCCGTTTATGATATTCTTCAGGTTCAAGGTTTCCTCAAATGGAAGTTTTGCAGTAAGACTGCTGACGATCCCTCTTTCTTCCCCCACATAAAGGATATCTACCTGCAGATTTCCCGTAAGAATACCTTTCCCGTCAGTAAGACGGACATCATCCATAATGATCCTGCCCTTATTCTGGATCAGTCTTCCTGCATCCGGTTTTGCATCCGGTACATTAAAATCCTCATCAAAAGTGATCTGACTTTTTGCCCTGCTTTTTTCCTTTAATATCTGCATGCTTTCTTTTTTTAATTCCACAGTCTATTCCCCTTTCTCCGACTCTTTTTTCACCGGACTGCTGCTTTCCCGGAACGTTACCGGCTTTTCCTGTTTCCGGGTTTTTATCACAATGCAGGGATAGGACGGAACTCCTACCTCCTTAAGATCCTCCGGTCCAAGAAGTTTTGTAACAAAAAATATCCCATTCGAGGATTCTCCAAGCTCCTCTACCTGGATGCTGTATCCGCCACTCATCTGCCGCCCGTACCCTTTGGCCAGGTAAAGATCCTCTCCGGTTTCATAACTCAGCTGAAATTCCTTTTCCTTTTTTTCTTCCATAAGCCTGGAAAGCTCCTCCGGGATATCCCGACGTTCCACAACGGTGTAATCTACCGGTTTTCGTTCTTCTTCCTCCACCCGGACAAATCGACACCCGGAAAGCAGCAGTGCCAGCACGGCAGCTGTCAGCACGATCCGCAGAAATACTGCTTTTTTCATAATATAAGCCACCTGCATGATTCGTTACTGTTCACTCCGTTCTCAGTAACACGCTTTGCGGAAGATCACCAGTAAACAGTAACCACTATTCAGTATTTATTCTATGTGAGCAGGGAAAGATTTATTGCAACTATCGGATTTTCTTCGTATAATATAAAAATACCATCTTACTGCGGAACTCTCCGCAAGTATCTATAACAGAAAGGACAAAAGACATGATTCGATTCATACTTGTCTGTATCGTGGTGATCGCCTATCTGGTGCTGACCATTCCGGTTCTCCTTGTAGAATGGATCATCGGGAAATTTTCTCCCATGACTAAGGATATCAGCTCTCTGCGCATGGTACAGGCCATATTCAAACTCATCCTGTGGATCACAGGCGCCAAAGTCACCGTCATCGGCGAAGAAAACGTTCCAAAGGATCAGGCTGTTCTCTATGTAGCAAACCACCGGAGCTATTTCGACATCCTGCTCACCTACAGCCGCTGTCCGATCCGCACCGGCTATGTTGCCAAGAAGGAAATGGAGCATTATCCGCTGCTCTCCAACTGGATGCGCAATCTCTACTGTCTCTTTCTCGACAGAGAGGATATCAAGCAGGGTCTGAAAACGATCCTTCAGGCCGCAGACTATGTGAAATCCGGCATTTCCGTATGTATCTTCCCGGAAGGAACCAGAAATAAGAATGCTGATGAAACAGAAATGCTGCCTTTCCATGACGGCAGCTTCAAGATCGCAGCCAGAGCCAAAAGCCCGATCATTCCTATTGCGATCAGCAACTCTGCCAATATCTGGGAGGCCAATTTCCCGAAGATGACACCTACACACGTAGTGATCGAATATGGCAAGCCTATCATTCCTTCAGAGCTTGACCGGGATACTCAGCGCCGCTTAGGTTCCTATACACAGGATATCATCAAAGAAATGCTGATCAAAAACAAAGAACTGGTGTGAACATCAAAAAAACCATATCTATGTCTGTTTTTCGACATAAGATATGGTTTTTTTATTACTGTGTACCTGCTCCCAGGATTTTTTCCGCATTTTCGATGCGTTCTTTCGTTGGCGGATTGATTCCCTTCAGCGGATAATCAATATGCAGATTTTCCCATTTAAAGGTTCCGAGTGTGTGATATGGAAGAACCTCCACTCTCTCAACTGTCTTCAGTGTTGCGATAAAGTCAGCCAGCCGGTGGAGATAGTCATCCCGGTCATTGCGTTCTGGAACCAGTACGTGACGGATCCACATGGATACGCCCATATCGGAAAGCTTCCGGGCCATGGCAAGGATATTTTTATTGGTACATCCTGTGAGGATCTTATGCTGTTCCTCATCAATGTGCTTGATATCCAGCATGACAAGATCTGTGTACTTCATCAGCTCTTCCCATTTTTCATACCACGGACCCTCTTCTGTGTAAGGGTTGCCGCTGGTATCAAGTGTTGTGTGGATCCCAAGTTTTTTTGCTTTTCTGAACAGCTCAGTGAGGAAATCGATCTGTAACAGTGGCTCGCCTCCACTCACAGTAATACCGCCCTTACTTCCCCAGTAAGAGCGGTATCGACAGGCTTTTTCAAGCAGCTCATCTGCTGTGTACTCCGTCCCTGTTTTCATTTGCCAGGTGTCCGGATTGTGGCAGAACTGACAGCGCATGGCGCAGCCGCTCAAAAAGATCACATACCGGACTCCTGGTCCGTCAACAGAGCCGAAGCTCTCCAGTGAGTGGACGTAGCCAGTGATTTTTTTCTGGTCGTCCATATTTTTTATTACATCCTTTCGTGGCAGGTTCTTGCGATAACGTCAAGCTGCTGCTCTCTTGTAAGGTCGATGAACTTAACAGCGTATCCGGAAACACGGATCGTGAAGTTTGCATACTCCTCTTTTTCCGGATGCTCCATAGCATCGATAAGTTTCTCTTTACCGAATACGTTTACATTGAGGTGATGTGCACCACGATCAAAGTATCCGTCAAGTACATTTACAAGATTCTCTGTACGCTCTTCCTCAGAATGGCCAAGTGCATCCGGGTTGATCGTCTGAGTATTGGAGATTCCGTCAAGGGCATCCTCATAGTCAAGCTTTGCAACAGAGTTCAGGGAAGCAAGAAGTCCGTTCTGCTCTGCGCCGTAAGACGGGTTTGCTCCCGGTGCCAGAGGCTCGCCGGCTTTTCTTCCGTCCGGAAGAGATCCTGTAGCTTTACCATAAACAACGTTGGATGTGATGGTAAGGATGGATGTGGTTGGCTTGGAATCACGATAGGTATGGATGTGTTTCAGCTTCTCAAGGAATGTGGAAAGCAGAGTTGTTGCGATCTCGTCTGCTCTGTCATCATCGTTACCATAACGTGGGAAGTCACCCTCAACCTGGAAGTCTGTTGTGATTCCGTCCTCGTCACGGATTGCTTTTACTTTTGCATATTTGATAGCGGAAAGGGAATCTACTACGTGTGAGAATCCGGCGATACCTGTTGCGAAGGAACGGTCAACCTTTGTATCGATAAGTGCCATCTCAGCTGCCTCATAGTAGTATTTATCATGCATGTAGTGGATCATGTTCAGTGTTCCAACGTACAGATGTGCAAGCCAGTCCATCATCTGGTCGTATTTTGCGATTACTTCGTCATAGTCAAGGTACTCGGAAGTGATCGGCTGATACTGCGGTCCTACCTGCTGTTTTGTCTTCTCATCAACACCACCGTTGATCGCGTAAAGAAGGCATTTTGCAAGGTTTGCACGAGCACCGAAGAACTGCATCTCTTTACCTGTCTCTGTAGCAGATACACAGCAGCAGATGCTGTAGTCATCGCCCCATACCGGACGCATAACGTCATCGTTCTCATACTGGATGGAACTTGTTGTAACAGAGATGTCTGCTGCATATTTCTTGAAGTTCTCAGGCAGTCTTGAAGAGTAGAGAACTGTAAGGTTCGGCTCCGGAGCCGGTCCCATATCCTCAAGTGTATGAAGGAAACGATAGTCGTTCTTTGTTACCATGGAACGTCCGTCCTGTCCCATACCTGCTACTTCCAGAGTTGCCCATACCGGGTCACCGGAGAAGAGCTGGTTGTAAGACGGGATACGAGCGAATTTAACCATACGGAATTTCATTACGATATGGTCAACAAGCTCCTGTGCCTCTTTCTCTGTAAGAGTTCCGTTCTCAAGGTCTCTCTCAATATAGATATCAAGGAATGTGGAGATACGTCCAACACTCATTGCAGCTCCGTTCTGAGTTTTGATCGCTGCAAGATATCCGAAGTACAGCCACTGGAATGCTTCCTTTGCATTCTTAGCCGGCTGGGAAATATCAAAGCCATAGATCTGAGCCATTTCTTTCATCTTCTTCAGAGCACGGATCTGATCTGCGATCTCCTCACGAAGCTGGAAGTCATAACGTCTCATACCCTGACGGTCGCATGCTGCGAAATCTTTCTCTTTACCTGCGATCAGATGATCAATTCCGTAAAGAGCAACTCGTCTGTAATCACCTACGATACGTCCACGTCCGTAAGTATCCGGAAGTCCTGTAAGGATCTTGTTGTGACGTGCTCTCTTCATCTCCGGTGTGTAGATATCGAATACACCCTGGTTGTGTGTTTTGAACTCATAGTTGTTGAAAACATCTTTGATCTTGTCGCTTACATGGTATCCGTAAGTCTCACATGCCTGCTCTGCCATTTTGATTCCGCCGTATGGCATGAAAGCACGTTTCAGAGGTTTGTCTGTCTGAAGACCTACAACCTGCTCCAGGTCTTTGAGCTCCTCATCGATATATCCAGGACCGTATGCTGTAATTCCTGTTACTACCTCTGTCTCCATATCAAGAACGCCGCCTTTAGCACGCTCTTCTTTCTGAAGCTCCTGAAGCTTGCCCCAGAGTTTATCTGTTGCCTCTGTTGGTGCTTCCAGGAAGGAAGCATCTCCATCATATGGTGTATAGTTCATACTGATGAAATTACGAACATCGATCTTCTCTTTCCAACGATCACCCTTAAAACCATTCCACTGTTCAAAATCAACTTTTGCCAATTTGTTACACATCCTTTCCTGTTGTCTCAATATTTCGTTCACCGCCCGCGCAGTTAGTAATATATAACATTTCTCATGACGACCATAAGATAACAGATTCCGAATTTAAAGTCAACAGCTTGGAAGTATGTTCTTTATAATATACATGTAATTGTATTATTGATAAAAATAATGAGAAAATTGTACCAGATATTGTACAATGTCGGGTGTCTGACGGACGCTCCTGGCGGAGGGCGTTTCCTTTCCAGGGGGGACACTTTGGCGTGGGCAAGTTTGCGAGGGGGAAAGGCGCTCGGAGTTACGAAGCCCGCTTTTCCCCCTCGCGCTCCCCCTTTCCGGGCACGTCGCTGTTCTACGCTGTGGTATGGGGTAGTGTATTGGTAAATGCCTGTATGCTGCTGTATTGGTAGCGTCAGGCTGAGCCGATTTTTTTGTTCCGCCGGACGGAAGGCGGTCTGCGCAGCAGACCTGTTCCTGGTAGTTGTTGTATTGCTGGCGCTAATCTGCTCCTGCCTGTTGTATTGCTGGTGCTGACCTGCTCCTGTCTGTTGTTGTATTGCCGACGCTCACTTGCTCCCGTCTGTTGTCGCATCACTGGCATAAACCCGCTCCCATTAACAACAGGGAACAGGCCCGCTGCGCGGGCCGCTTTCCCGTCCGACGAAATAAAAATCGGCTCAGCCTGACACTGCCAATACAGCAGCATACAGGACTAAGCCGATAAATTAACACACTCCAAGGCGTAGCACAGCGGCGTGCCCGGAGGGGTGGGGTGTGGGGAGGGGAAACGGGCCAATGCCATTTAGATAGAACATTTTGTAGATGATTCTTTATGTTACATTCTGTAATGTTTTGATATTTGGAGTGCTTTGAGAGGAAAAAATACGCAAACTTCCCCTTTGGGGTAGAAATCGTACTTTTATCCTTTAAATAACTTGTGTTTTTATCCAAAAAAAGTTATAGTATTCTTATATTAGGACACTCGGTATGCAAAGCTTACAAAGCCTTTCCTCTTTTTGGTACGGGGAAATTTCCGGCCGGGCTTGACCGGGACCAGGTAGCGTAACAGGAGTGTCTCGATATGAGGCGAGATCGTAGGACTGCTTTTTTGAAGGAAAGCTTTACAGATATGTACAGCCATGGTGA
>NZ_FMUW01000072.1:0-1662 GCF_900101315.1 Blautia sp. SF-50 | reverse complement strand
ATAAAAAAATCCTCCTGAATTGATATTTATTTTAACATCAATCCAAGAGGATATATAGCTCTTTTAGAATTTACACAGAATTAATTACAGTCTCACTTGACGATTTGAAATTGCTTGCGGAATATGTTCACGCCACAAAGTTTATTTCCAAAAGCAAGGCAAAAGAACTTGTGGAAAAAATAGGTTCGTTAGGAAGTAATTTTGCAGCAGAGCAACTTCAAGAGGAAATATTTCTCTGCGACCGTGTAAAGACTAACAGAAAGGGGATTTTAATCAATATTGCTAATATCAACTATGCTATGTCACGCCGTTGGGATGCGCAGCCACGAACACCGTCAAAAATCAGTTTTCAATATGTGAAATATCAAATCAGTGACATACATTCACAGGTTGAACGCCGCAAAGGAGCCGCTTATATTGTAAGCCCCTTTAAGCTACTTATTAATGACGGAAACTATTATCTTTTAGCATACAGTGATTATGCGAAAGCTATGAGAACTTTTCGTGTTGACCGAATGAAAAATATTAAGGTTCTGGAAAATCAGCCAAGAGAGGGCGAAGAAGAATACTTATCAATAGATATGGACAGTTATACACAAAGAGTTTTTTCTATGTTTGGCGGTAAAAAACGTCGTGTCCGCATACGTTTTATTAATCCTCTTTTGGATACTGCGATTGAACGCTTTGGAACAAAAGACGCTATTTACTCAGCAGATAGAAACTCTCATTTTATAGTAGCTGCCACAGTAGAAATCAGCGATCAGTTTCTTGCATGGGTCTGCGGTTTCCGCAAAAAAGCAACTATCATTGCACCCTCTGATGTGGTAGAAGATATGAAAAATTTTCTCTCTGATATTTCAGACCGCTATAAAAACGAATAAAAGAGATAGAAAACCGTCAAAAAGTTAATGATTCTGACGGTTTTCTTCTTACAGTCTCTATTATAATGCAAAAGACGAGAGGAACACGCCTCTCGTCTTTTGCTTATTTCCTTTATTCAAATGACTGTAATATAAATCCATGATTTATGGTTCCACCCAATCCTGCCTCTGCCATATCTTTAAGCTTAATTCCTTTAAACTCATATTCATCTAAGTCTTTTGATAAGGTACATTCGTAAACTCGATTTCTCTTAATACTATTATCATATCTAAAATTCATATTTTTTATTGCTTTCTTATTAATAAAAATCAAAGAGCCCTTCGCACGACCAAATTTGAATACAGCACTATTACGGTCAGATTGTTTATATCCCCAACCACTTGGTTTTGAATACTCAGTTGTTACTCCTGAATTGCACTCATACTTTACTTTATTTCCATCTGAGTCAAGACAATCAATAGAAAAATCATATTCTATCGCTAATCCTTCTTCATAAAACAAATACCAATCAGAAGGTTTTAATTTCACATAAACTCCGGCACCACTATGTTCCCCCCACATATTATATTCATCAATAATTTCATAAGTAAAATATTGTGAAACATTCGCTGCGTTTAATTCAACTGTTTTTAAATAGAGTGATGGGTCAGTTTTTACTGGTGTGGTATTTGATGATGTTCCTACCGTAATTTTACATGTTGCCTTTTTTCCACTTCCGTCTTTTGCTTTTACAGTAATTGTAGCAGTTCCGTTTCCAACTGCTTTCACAACACCTTTTGA
>NZ_FMUW01000037.1:0-25036 GCF_900101315.1 Blautia sp. SF-50 | reverse complement strand
TAACGTGGAAATCCGCAGGCTGGTTCCCGAAAAAACTTCCGGAACGCACTTTCCAGATGCAGCTGCGCATTCGCCAGGGCAAGGGAATCCACCTCCTTCAGCCATGGATATTCCTTTTTATATCCGGCCGGTGTGTTCCGGAGCATCTTTTTTTCTTTCTGGTAATAGCTGATCTTATCTGCAAGCATCTGGTTATAGATAAAGCGGCTGCAGCCGATTGTTTGCTCTATCTGAACTCTCTGCTCTTTATTTGGATAAATCCTTATTTTTACGGCGCGGTTCATTCTTCTCACCCTGGCTTTCTATATACTGCCGTATCGTTTCAATCGTTGCTCCGCCTGCACTGAGCAGACAGAATATCTGACCCCAGAATGCATCTTTCATGGTCTAACTCCATTATATTTATCATCCTTTTTCTTATATCAACGGATATGTATTTATGAACTAATTGTTCTTTTCAGTATACTACATCAGGGAAGGGAGAACAAGTGTTTCTTTTATACTATAGAGATTTTTTTGAGCAGACATGCTCCGATGTGCAATTCATCTCACCACCTGAAGAGGTGAGAGAATTCTTGCTACATTTGTTAAATGTATTTTAGTATAAATTTGCGGGAAATGCAATGTAGGGGAGAACGGGTAAAAGTAAACAAAAAAATAAGAGTAAAATTAGACGCTTTGCCAATAGATTTTTAAAAAGGAAAGTTTTATACTCTACTTACAGTTAAGACATAAACATAAGTAAAAGACATAAATAACGAAATGAACGAAAAAAAGGAGGTTCTATCATGAAATTAACAAGAGAAGGAATCAAAGAGCGTGAAGCATGGGAGAAAGCAGGCATCAATCTTCCAGGATACGATGTAGAGGCAGTTACTGAGAAAGCGAAGAAGGAGCCAGGCTGGGTACATTTCGGAATCGGAAATATCTTCCGTGTATTTATCGGAGGTATTGCAGATGGTCTTCTGGAAGGGGGAGTTCTTGACAGAGGCATCACATGTGTAGAGACCTTTGATTATGATGTAGTAGATAAGATTTACGCGCCATATGACAACCTTGGCTTAAATGTCATTCTCCACGGTGATGGAACCCGTGAATACAAAGTTCTTGGGGCGCTTGCAGAAGCAGTGAAAGCACAGTCATCTGATGCTGGACAATGGGACCGCCTGAAAGAAATTTTTGCGGCTAAATCCCTGCAGCTGGTTTCCTTCACTATCACAGAAAAGGGTTATGCACTCCAGAAAGCAGACGGAACATGGTTCCCGTTTGTGGAAGCAGATATTAAGAACGGACCGGATAAGGCAACGGGAGCAATGGCAGTTCTTGTGGCTATGCTGAATGAGAGATATAAAGCAGGGAAATATCCGATCGCCCTGGTATCCATGGACAACTGCTCACAGAACGGCGCCAAGCTTCGTGAGTCCGTGCTGACTATGACAGAGGAATGGCATAAAGCGGGCTTCGTAGATGATGGCTTCGTAGATTATGTAACGGACGAGAAGGTGGTTGCATTCCCGTGGACCATGATCGACAAGATCACACCTCGTCCAAGCGAGCAGATCGCAGCAGACCTTGAGAAGCTTGGCGTTGAAGACATGCAGCCGGTGATCACAGGAAAGAAGACATACATAGCACCATTTGTTAATGCTGAGAAGCCACAGTATCTTGTTATCGAGGACAGCTTCCCTAACGGACGCCCTGCTCTGGAAAAAGGCTTCGGCGTATACATGGCGGACAGAAATACCGTCAATCTTTCCGAGAGAATGAAAGTAACCGTATGCCTGAATCCTGTACATTCCGCAACCGGCCCTCTTGGTGTGGTACTTGGCTATGATCTGTTTGCACATATGCTGAACACCAACGAAGATATGATGAAAATGGCCCGTATGGTTGCTTATGACGAGGGACTTCCGGTAGTTGCAGATCCTGGAATCCTTTCCCCACAGGCATTTGTGGATGAGCTTTTTAATGACCGTTTCCCGAATGAGTATCTTGGAGATACCAACCTTCGTCTGGCTGTAGATGTGTCCCAGATGGTAGGTATCCGTTTCGGTGAGACTGTAAAAGCATATGTGAAGAAATTTGGAGATGCTTCCAGGCTGACAGCAATCCCGCTTGGAATCGCAGGATGGCTGAGATACATGCTGGCTGTAGATGATGAAGGAAACAAATTTGAGCTTGCACCGGACCCGATGAATGAGGAACTTCAGGAGCAGCTTGGAGATATCGTGATCGGAAAACCGGAGACCTTTAAGAATCAGCTGAAGCCGATCCTTTCCAATGAGAGACTGTTCTTCACAGACCTCTATAAAGATGGTGTCGGAGAGAAGATCGAGGACATGTTCCGTGAGATGATCGTCGGCCCCGGAGCTGTAAAGGCAACTATTCATAAATATGTAAAATAAAACCAGGGTTACGAGAACAGTTTATGTAAATATTGAATAAAGAGAAATGAGGTAAATGGAAAGATGACAGAACCGGTATTTGCGGCAGACCCGGCAAGACTGTTGATCGCGGCAGCAGCAGGAATTTTATTATTATTGTTACTTATCATAAAATTTAAGATCCACCCGGTTTTATCCCTGCTGATCGCTGCACTGGTTATCGGGCTTGGCGCCGGAATGCCGGTTCCAACGCTGGTAAGCACTGTGGAAAACGGCGCAGGAGAAACCTTACAGGGAATCATACTCCTGATCGGACTGGGCTCTCTGTTCGGTGGGATATTGGAAGTGTCCGGCGGCGCACAGTGCGTTGCTCAGACACTGATAAACAAATTTGGTGAGAAAAAAGCGGGAATCGCTCTTGGGATCACAGGACTTGTGGTAGGAACTACGGTATTCTTTGAGGCTGGCGTTGTGATCCTGATCCCTCTGGCATTCGGACTTGCGAAGAAAACAAAGAAATCTACTTTATATTATGTGATTCCTCTTCTCGCCGGACTTGCCACCGGATTTGCATTTATACCGCCATCAGCAGGATCTGTTCTGGTGGCAAATATGCTGAATGTGGATCTCGGAGTGATGATCGCGGTAGGTGTGCCTGTGGGCATTTTATCATTGATCTTTGCAGGAATCTTATGGTCCAAATTTATCGGCAAAAAGATCAATACAGGGCTGCCCTCCAATATCCAGGAGGTACGTGAGGAAGAAGAAGCCAATCTGCCGAAATTTTCTACAGTATTATGTATCATTCTTGTTCCGCTGGTACTGATCCTGTGCAATACAGTTTCTGAATACATTCCGGGAATCGACGCGGCACGTCCTGTTCTGGAATTTCTGGGAACACCATTTGTGGCACTGATCATAGCAGTATTGCTTGCCATGTATTTTCTTGGAAAGAAGCAGGGCTATAATGGAGAGCAGCTTAAGAAAATCCTGGATCGTTCTCTGAAGCCTACCGGACAGATTCTTCTGGTCATCACTGGTGGAGGTATCATCCGCTGGGTGCTGCAGGACTGCGGTATGGGAAATATTATAGGACCAGCCCTGGAAAAAAGCGGACTTCCGCTTGTACTGGTTGCATTCCTTATTGCAGCTCTGATCCGTGCATCGGTTGGTGCGGCAGTTGTGGCTATGACAATGGCAGCAGGAATTATGGCGGCTATGCCCGGAGTTGCAGACCTGTCACCGGTTTATCTGGCAGCAATGGTCTGTGCCATCAACGGAGGCGCAACGGCATTCAGCCATGTAAATGACTCCGGATTCTGGCTGGTAGGTTCCCTTCTTGAGATTGATGAGAAAACAACCCTGAAATCCTGGACAATGATGGAAACCATCGTAGGAGTAACAGGTCTGGTCTGTGCTGTTGTGATCAGCCTGTTTGCATAGGAGAGTAGACAAAAATGATAGTAAAAGTAATTTTAGGCACAATGCAGAATGCAAGAAAGCTGGTAAGTATTGCAGAATCCATCCCCTATGATGTAGAATTATGTTATGGCCGTTATGTTGTAAATGCGAAGTCTATGCTTGGTGTCTTAAGTATGCCTGAGTTTGACGAGGGAGAGCTTCATATACATACAGATAATGAGAAAGAATGCGAGAAGATCCTTTTTCAGCTGCTTGATCAGAACCTTATTGTGGACACAGGAGATGCTGTGAAAAGATCCATCTATGATATCACAACCTTTGGTGAGATCCTGATCGATTTTACATCTCAGGATATCAATGAGGATGGACAGATGCTGTATGCCAGAAATCCGGGCGGTGCACCAGCCAATGTTGCAGTTGCAGCAAGCAGACTGGGAGCTCATACTGCATTTATCGGTAAAGCAGGAAAAGATATGCACGGAAAGTTCCTGAAATCTGTTCTTGAGAAAGAAAGCGTGGATACCAAGGGTATGCTCCTAGACGAAAATTATTTTACTACACTGGCTTTTGTGGAAGTCAGCGAGACTGGAGAGAGGACTTTCTCTTTTGCAAGAAAACCGGGAGCGGATACGAAGATCCAGAAGGAAGAAGTGGATGTGGATGTGCTGGATCATACCCATATTTTTCATGTTGGATCCCTGTCCCTGACGGATCAGCCTGCAAGAGATACCACGTTTTATGCGGTAAAAAGAGCAAAAAACAAGGGCAGCGTGATTTCTTACGATCCCAATTACCGTGCATCTCTGTGGCTGGATGAAAAGACAGCGAAGAAGCATATGAGAAGCCTGGTTTCCTATGTGGATCTTATGAAGATTTCGGATGAAGAGACAGAACTTCTGACAGATCATAAGGATGTCCGGGAAGCAGCAGAAGCACTGTACAGCCAGGGCGTGAAAGTTGTGGCAGTTACACTTGGCGGCGAAGGAGCATATCTTTACGGCAAGGATGGCGGCTGTATGGTACCAGGATTTGCAGTGAAACAGATCGCAGACACGAACGGAGCCGGAGATTCTTTCTGGGGCGGTTTCCTGTACAAAGTCAGCACAGCAGAGAAACATCTGGACGAGCTGACCCAGGAGGATCTGAAGGAATTTGCCCGTTTCGGCAATGCAGTGGCCAGTCTCTGCGTGGAGAAAAAAGGTGCGATCCCGGCAATGCCGGAGCTTGCACAGGTGGAACGCAGAATTGCAAAGTGATCGTATTCATAAAACTGTAGCAGAGTTGAATCTAAATCGCGAAGCGATTGTGTTTATGAGTATGTCAGATTTATGAAAGGATGAGGTTTTGAAATGAATTTAAAAGATCAGATGAACGGAGTTCAGCACGTAGGTGTGCCAACCAATGATATTGAGACAACCATTAAATTTTATGAGGCACTGGGATTTAAGATCGCTTTCCAGACGGTGAACGAGGCTGCCAATGAGAAGGTTGCTTTCCTGAAGCTTGGAAATCTTGTGATCGAGACTTACGAGAACAAAGCAGCAAAAATGGAATCCGGCGCCATTGACCATGTTGCCATTGATGTGAAGGATGTGGAGAAAGTCCACGAGTTGGTGACAGCAGCAGGACTGAATACCACCAATGACGAGGTGCATTTTCTGCCGTTCTGGGAGAATGGTGTGAAATTTTTTACTATTGAAGGCCCGAATAAGGAGAAGGTGGAGTTCAGCCAGTATTTATAAAATGTGTAAGTCAATTAAGTCTCCTGCAAGAATGTGGGTACCTGTCTTAATGGTAATTTACAATACAGTAAAAATACGCTAGAATAGAATACTGTTAATATTCATCTAAATAAAAAAGATCTATAAGAACAGGAGTATATACATGCTGGGACTTAAACCAATAAAGACTTTACCCATAAGAGAAAAGATTGCGGCGAATCTCAGAGAGGCAATTCTTTCAAAAAAAATTCCGGCGGGGGAAATTCTGACACTGGAAAGTACTGCGCAGGAACTTGGAGTGTCCATTACACCTACAAGAGAAGCCTTTCAGATTCTGGCAAGAGATGGACTTCTGGAACTGGAGCGAAATAAACGTGCAGTAGTTCTTGGAGTGAATGAAAAAACGATCCGCGAACATTTTCAGGTGCGGGCGGCACTGGAAAGTGAAGCCTGTGTTTTGTGTTGTGAAAATAAGATCGATCTTCAGAGGATTGATCAGATCCTCAAGGTTTCCAGAGAAGAGATAGAAAAAGGTGATTTTGAAAGTTATTCAAGTCTCAATCAGACTTTGCACATGGAATTATGGACAGCAGCAGGAAATGATAAACTTAAAAATATGCTGTCAGAACTGTGGAACGGACTGTCTAGAGGCGTACTGGTAAATGAAGAAGAGTACGTAAGAAAATCTCTGAAAGAGCATGAGGAAATTGTAGAAAGTATTCGAAAAGGTGATGCTATGGAATGTTATCTGCGTATGCAGAAACATATAAAAAGCAGTTGTGAGAACTTTGTGCAACGGTATAATTAGGCTGTAGAAATTACCATTTTTCTGTAAAAGTATACAAAAACAGAACAGATAATTTTTACAAAACGCCGAAATTGTTAATTGTTATTGACAGTTACGGCGTTTTTCACTATTCTTTATGTATACAATATAAAAAATAAAAAATAAAAAGTAAAGAAAGGCGCAATGAAATGAACGACAAGAACATAATTGTGAACAAGCCGGAACCGAAACCGGGTATACTTGAGCGTGGTGATCTTTTTGCGATCGCAGTAGGAATGGTAATCGGCTCCGGAATGGTAACTCTGATCGGACCGGCAATGGCTTATACCGGTTATTCTGTATGGCTTGCTTATCTGACAGCGATTGTCATGGGATTCTTTATGGTTTTTCCGTATATTATTCTTGGTGGGACCATGCGCGTGGCAGGAGGCCCGTATTCCATCGTAACGAACCTTTCCGGAGTCAGCACCGGAGGTCTGGTAGCTTATACGAAACTGGTAACGCCGATCCTCAACAGTTCTTTTGCGTTGGCACTGGGATTGTATTTGAATAATCTCCTCCCGGGAATTACAGTGAAAGCACTGGCAATCGCAGGTGTTGTTATCCTGTTTGTTCTGAATCTTCTGGGAATGGATATTTTTGCAAAGGTAAGCAAGATATTATCAACGGTTCTTCTGATCACAATGGTTCTGTATGTTGTTTTCGGACTTACACAGATCAGACAGCCGATCTTTGATTTTTCAGGAGATAAGATGTTTACCGGCGGCTTTAAAGGCTTTATGCTGGCGGCACTTCTTCTTATCAATTCCGCAAATGGTTACTACAATGTTCTGTGGTATGGTAAAGACGCGAAAAGAGCAACGAAAGATGTTCCGTTTGCGGCAATGTCCTGCGTGCCATGTCTGCTTTTTATTTATGTGGGCCTTGCGATGGTTACAGGTGGGGTGCTTCCTCACGATGAGGTTGCAGGTGTGGAAACAATCCTTCCGGCAGCACAGGAGATCCTTCCTGGTATTGTGTATAAACTTTTTATGATCGGCGGACCGATCATGGCAATTATCACTACTTTGAATGGTGTATTTAATGATGTACGATATCCGATCGCTCAGGCTGCCAAGGATGGATGGCTGCCGAAAGGAATTCTGAAGGAAAACCATTTCGGAGCACCGTACCTGATCTATACCTACACACTGATCGTAGTGTTGCTTCCGATCATTTTTGATATGAGTATCGTGACGATCACAAATATTTTCCAGGTGATCACATTTTTTATGAATGTTACAGTTGTGTATGCAATTTCACGTCTTCCGAAGAAATATCCGGATACCTGGAAGAAGAACAAATTTCACCTTTCCAGTGCAGGACTTTACGTATTCTGTACCATCAGTATCATCATTTACACGATTATTTTTATAAAAGGAATTTTCAGTATTAAACTTGTATATGCAGTATCTGCTGTTATAGTTATGGTTGCATTGATCTTGATTGGTGTATATCTCACCAGAAAAGGTGGAATCCGTATCGAGACATCCATATGGCAGCCTGCAGAGGAGGAAAAAAATGAATGAATTAAATCCGTTCAAGCTGGCAAAAATGCTTGAGGAACTTGAGAACACCGTAGAATTACACAGTATTTCTGTACGGTATAAAGGAGAAAAGGTTGTTGAAGGAGCCTGGGCACCTTTCTCAATGGAAGAGCCGCAGATGCTGCATTCTTTATCAAAGATCGGAACAAGTATCTGTGTTGGATTTGCGGTGGATGAGGGAAAACTTCATCTGGAGGATAAATTTCTGGATTATGTGAGAGAAGATCTTCCGGATGAATATGATGAAGCCCTGGAAAATATTACCGTATATGATCTTCTTACCATGCAGGCCGGTTCCCCGGAATGCTGTAATAATGTATGGTTTTCCAGACTGGAAAAAGACTGGGAGAAGAACTGGCTTGGACAGCCTAAGCTGAAAGAAGATATCGGAAAAGTTTTTCATTATGATTCCGGATGCAGCTATACACTTTCCAGGATCGTGACCAAAGTTATGGGTGAAAACTGTCTGTCCATTATGCAGAAACGTGTTTTTGACAAACTTGGTTTTGGAAAGATCAACTGGCTTACAAGTCCTGAGGGACATAATACCGGCGGCTGGGGCATGTATCTGACCGCAGATCAGATTTCCACACTGGCACAGCTCCTTCTCCAGAAAGGAAACTGGAAGGGTGAGCAGCTGGTGCCACAGTGGTGGATCGAAGAGATGGGACAGTCAAGAGTCGTAATTCCCGGAGATGAGAAAAAAGCACTGACTCATTATGCATATCACATCAAAGCAGGAAAAGAGATCTTTGCGGCAGAAGGAGCATTTGGACAGTATTTGGTGTGCTTCCGGGAACTTCCGGTTGCCATTGGCATTACCGCAGGTGCGAGAGAATATCTTGCGGCAGATATCTGCCTTAAATATATGAAGGAAGCAGTTTCCATACCTTGCCCGGAAGAAAAACGGGAAGAAGGAGAGAAATATCTGGAAGCAAAAATAAAAAGCCTTTCTCTGCCACAGCCGGAAGGCAGACTGAAAACTGCGGAAAAAGAACTCAGTGGATTATTTAACCGGGAGATTATTTTTACAGAAAATCCGAGAAACATTGAAAGTGCAAAGATCATTCCGGAAGGATGTAAACTGCGTCTGGAAATGATAGTCCAGGGTGAGAAAAAGATTGCTTATGCAGGATTTAAGAGCTGGAAACAGAACGATCTTTATCCGGATGATTTTACAAAGAGATATCACAGCATTGCTTATGGAATGGATCAGGAAACGTTATATCTGTCTGTGGGACTGCTCAACACTTCCTACAGGGAAGAGTATTCCTTCTGGGTCAATTCTAAAGATACCGTGATCGCGACCTGGAGACCTAACGTTACCTATCTTCCGGAACAGCCGGATATGGTATGGAAGTTTACAGGAAACTTTAAATCCTGAAGAGAAAAAACTCAAAGTATAGACCGATAAAAATATAGCAATTCCTCCAACCTTATGATAAAAGAAACGAACAACCCGCAGGATACTGACTTGCCATCAGTGGTCCGATGGGTTGTTTTTTGTTTGGAATAAGTCTACAATAGGAAACAGAAATTTTTATTATTGTGACATAGGGAAGAAAGTGTACGATGAAAATACATTACAGAATTAAAAATAATGCAATAGAGATCGTTCGGTGTTATGGTACCGATGACCGGATCGTGCTGCCGGAAGAGATCAATGGTCTTCCGGTAGTCAGTGCGGCGCCGTATGCGTTTTCTGCACATAAGGATGGAGAAGAAGATGCAGAAACCTGGGAGAGCGAAGATGTAATTTCGTTCGGAGAAGAGAGACTTCTTGCCGGAGAGGAAGTGCAGGAGATCGTTTTTCCCGATACACTGAAGGAAATCGGAAGATATATTTTTTATGGATGCAAAAAACTGGAACGGCTGGAATTTTCGGATACGCTGATGCAGGTGGGAACCGGGGCGTTTACGGGCTGCAGCGGGCTGAAGGAGCTTGTGATCCATCAGAAAAAGGGAATCAAATCCTGTGCGAAGGAGATTCTTGGGGAATTATGGCAGAAGATTGATGTGGATTTTCTGTACGAAAATGGTGAGGCAAGTGGAAAACGTGCGCATATGGTTTTTCCGGAGCATTACGATGAGGCGGTGGAGAACACGCCTGCGAGAATTTTGTTTACGGAGTATCATGGCTCAGGGACCAATTACCGGCAATGCTTCTACAGCAAAGAACTGGATTTCGCGGAGTATGACAGCCTGTTTGATATGGCAGTGGTAATGGATAAGCTGGAGGTCTTGGTGGATATGAGCTTCGGACGACTTTGTCATCCGTGGCAACTGAGTAAAAAGGCGAAGAAACAGTATGAGGATTATATCCGGGAAAATCTTAAGGATATCGGGGAATTTCTGGTGGAAAGCGGAAGCTTAAATGGTCTGGAGCTGCTTTCACGGGAAAAGCTCTGGAACAGAGAGGGCCTGGAACATAGTATTGATGTGGCGTCCGGGAAGAAGGATATGGAGATTTCCGCATTTCTGATGAATGAACGCAGCCGGATGCAGAAGGAAGAGCAGAAGGTTGCCGGGGAGACAGAAAATGATGGGCGGCCTGTTAAAAGGAGAAAGAAGTTTCAGTTATGAGTGATATAGAAACAACTGAAAACAATAAAAATAACTTCCTGCCCGGTCAGGGATCCAATTTCCAGGAGGCAGCCCAGCGTCTCCAGGACATCGGCAGCAGCATCCTCCGGGCGGCAAGAGACGAGCTGTATCTTGGCATGCGTTTTCTGGATGTGGCGCTGAGCAGCTTTATTTATCAGATGGATGGTTCGGTCAGTCCGTTTGGAACAGACGGGGCTGTGATGTACTTCCATCCGGCACAGCTTGGCGGGCTTTATAAAGAAAACAGGATTCTTGTGAATCGAGGATATCTCCATATGGTATTTCACTGCATTTTCCGGCACTTTGGGAAGCCGGGAATAGAGAAGCGTTTGTGGAATTTAAGCTGCGATATTGCAGTGGAGCATATGATCGACGGGATCTATCACCGCTCAGTTCGATATTCCAGAAGTCTTCTCCGGAGGGAAACCTACCGTCTTCTGGAAAAGGAAAAGAAGACGCTGAATGCAGAGAGAATCTACAAGATTCTGAAAGAAGAATTTCTGAAGGAAAAAGAACTGGCACAGCTTGAAAAAGAGTTCTACGTGGACGACCATAAATACTGGGCAAACCAGCAGCCTGACCGGAAACCCAATCCCCTGATGAGCAAAAAATGGGGAGATATCAGCGATGGGATCGAGACAGATCTGGAGACCTTTTCCAGAGAGTCAGGAGAGCAGGACGGAGATTTTCTGGACCAGCTGAAAATAGAGAACCGGGAACGATATGATTATCGGGAATTTCTGCGGAAGTTTGCAGTATTTCGGGAAGAACTAACTGTAGATCCGGACAGCTTTGATTATAATTTTTATACCTACGGGCTTTCCCTTTACGGGAATATGCCGCTGATCGAACCCCTGGAAACCAGAGAAATGAAAAAAGTTTCGGAATTTGTCATTGTGATCGATACTTCCATGTCCTGTTCAGGAGAACTGGTACAGAGATTTCTGGAGGAAACCTATGGGATCTTAAGCGACAGCGGGAATTTTTTTCAGAAGGTAAATATACACATTATCCAGTGTGATGAGAAGGTGCATTCGGATGTAAAGATCACCGGTGCAGAGGAATTGCAGGAGTATATGAACAGCCTGGAACTTTACGGTGATGGAGGTACAGATTTCCGTTCGGCTTTTGCTTATGTGGAAGAGCTGATGGAAAAACGTGAGTTTGAAAATCTTAAGGGCCTGGTGTATTTTACAGACGGATACGGGATTTTTCCGGCAAAGATGCCGCCATACCGGACAGCATTTGTATTTATGGAGCAGGAGCCTGAGGATGTGGATATCCCGGCCTGGGCCATGAAGCTGGTGATCACGGAGGAAGAATTGTAAGGAGAAGAAAAACCATGAACATAAAACGAGCAAAGCAGGAGATCAGAGATTCCATAGAAGCATATCTTTCAAAGGACGAATTCGGTGAGTACCGGATCCCGGCGATCCGACAGAGACCGATCCTTCTTATGGGCCCTCCGGGAATCGGAAAGACGCAGATTATGGAACAGATAGCAAGGGAATGCGGGATTGCTCTTGTTTCCTATACCATTACCCACCACACTAGGCAGAGTGCTGTGGGACTTCCTTTTATTGTAAAAAAGAATTATGGTGAGGAAGAATTTTCTGTCACGGAATATACCATGAGTGAGATCATTTCGTCCGTTTACGACAAAATGGAAAAAACAGGTCTGAAAGAAGGCATCCTGTTTATTGATGAGATCAACTGCGTATCTGAAACACTAGCGCCGATGATGCTGCAGTTCCTTCAGGGAAAAACCTTCGGAAACCAGAAGGTGCCGGAAGGCTGGGTGATCGTCACAGCAGGCAATCCGCCAGAATATAACAAATCCGTCCGGGAATTCGATGTGGTCACTCTGGACCGTATCAAGAAGATCGATGTGGAGGCAGACTTTGATGTATGGAAGGAATACGCCTATCAGCAGGGAATTCATCCGGCGGTGATCTCCTATCTGGAGCTTCGCAGAAAAAATTTCTACAGGGTGGAGAATACTGTAGATGGAAAGATTTTTGCAACAGCCAGAGGCTGGGAGGATCTTTCCCGTCTGATCCAGGTTTATGAGATCCTTGGAAAAACCGTAGACCGTGAGGTGGTCAGTCAGTACATTCAGCACAGGATGATCGCGAAGGATTTTGCAGGCTATCTGGCTCTTTATTATAAGTACAGAACGGACTATAAAGTGGAGGACATCCTGAAAGGAAAGTGGGATCCCATTACTCTGGGTAAGATCCGCACAGCCTCTCTGGACGAGCATTTGAGCATTGTAAGCCTTCTCAACGGAAAACTCAGCGAGCTTTTTACAGAATGCTATCTTACCGATGCCTACCTCACGAAACTGTATGATTATATGGTGTACTTCAGAGAAGATCAGGACAGCCTCACAGCAAAAAATCTCATGGAAAAAGCAGAGGCGGATCTTGAAAAGGACAAAAAGAGTGAGCTTCTTACAAAACAGCAGGAGAGTATACAGAAACGTGTTGTGTCATTTTTTGAAAATGCGTCTGGATTGAAAATAACCGGATCGGAATTAATCGGATCAGATAAAACCGGATCCGACTCAGGCCCGGCAGGAGGCAGAAGTGCTGTAGCAGAATCGGAAGATCCATCGTCAAACAGGAACTATGAGTTTGTGAAAGTCCTCTTTGAATCCGAAACCGAAGCCTACGAAAACCGAACCGACGAAATATCTCTTACTCTTCAGAACGTCTTCGACTTCATGGAAGCTGCTTTTGGGGACAGCCAGGAAATGGTGGCATTTATCACAGAACTGAATGCCAACTATTATAGTCTCTGGTTCATTCGGGAGAACGGTTCTGACCAGTATTACAGGCATAATAAAGGTCTTCTTTTTGACGACCGCCAGAAAATGCTTCTGGGCCAGATGGAGGAAGTGGAAAACATTCTCAATAATGGAATAAAATAATATGTCTTACCAATTTATTATTTACTATTGATTAAATTGGGGAATTATCGTATAATATTTACTATAAAAGTCCGGAAAATAGAGAGGGCAAATAGTCAAAATGCACAGACTGGCTGAATGGCTGCAGAGCGATCATCTGGTGCAGAACTGCATGATGACTGAGAATGGTAAATATCCACTTGTCTATATTCCGGGATTTTTATGTAAAGGAAGGCAACACAATAATAAAGGAAGGCGGCCGAAACGGACGACATGTTTACAAAGATTACAGAAGAACGAGCATTTGACGGAATATTAGCGCAGATCATAGAAAATATCCGGCGGGGAGAACTGAAGCCGGGGGACACTTTACCTGCGGAACGTGTTATGGCAGAATCACTGGGAGTTTCCAGACCTGCTGTCCGTGAAGTCCTGCGGGCACTGGAGCTGATGGGAATTGTCACAACGGTCCGCGGCGGAGCCAACTATATTACCGAGAATATGGATCAGTGGCTTTCTGCACCACTGGCCCTTCTTTTTCAGCTGAATAACAGCCATGTACAGCAGGTACAGGAACTTCGTTCTGCGTTGGAGCAGGAGGCTGCGCTTCTTGCAGCCGGGAATTGTACGGAGAAGGATGCATTAGATCTGCGTTCCATCCTGGCACAGCTGGAGAGCTCAGAGGACGAGAAAGCCCGTGCAGGTCTTGATAAGAAGCTTCATACGAAGATTGGCAGGATCGCAGGGAATCCTATGATCTATAATGTTCTGGATGCGGCAGCGCAGCTGACAGAGGAGATCATTTCCGGTACCCGAGCTTATATTATGCAGAAACATAATTCCGCTCTTGAGGTGGATGACCAGCACAGAAGGCTGGTGGAAGCCATTATTTCCGGAGACCGGAACCAGGCGGAGAAGCTGATGCGCGAACATATGGAAACCATTGAGAAATATATACTGGAGATTGCGCAGCAGCAGGGGGAGAACAGCCTTGTATTTCATCGCTGATCCACCTGACAAAAATTAAATAAAATTTCAGTAAAAATCCCGTTGATTTGGTAAGACCACTATTGATTTTGGTAAGACCGAGTGCTATAATAGGGACTGTATTGGTAATACCAAAAAGTTTGATATTATGGCAGCATCCTGAAGGCTTCATGATGAGACAGCGTAAGACGAGACAGCGTAGGTTGAGACAGCATGAGATGAGACAGCATAAGTTGAAGCAGCATGAGGTAGGACAGCGTAAGACGAGACAGCACAGGATGAAGGTTACTGTATCCCTGCAGTATTATATAAAGTATGCAGCAGGCCACAGCGTGGGCGGTAACCTGCCGGAAATATCAGGAGAAAGGACTTGCGATTATGGGATATGTAAAATGGAGTTATGACACACTGAACCATTTCTGCGGAGACGTTTTTAAAGCGTTTGGCTTTTCTGAGGAAGAAGGAAGCATCATTAAAGATGTTCTTCTGACTGCTGATCTGTATGGGATCGAGAGCCACGGAATGCAGAGGATGGTTCGTTACCATAAAGGAATCGAGAAGGGGACTATTCATCCCCAGGCGAAACCGGAAGTTGTTTTTGAAACACCGATTTCTGCTGTGATAGACGGACATAACGGAATGGGCCAGCTGATCAGCCATTTTGCCATGGAAAAGGCAATTGAGAAGGCAAAGACAACTGGTGTGGGAATCGTAAGTGTACGAAATTCCAACCATTTCGGTATTGCAGGATATTATGCGAACATGGCCTGCCATGAAGGCCTTCTTGGAATGGCATGTACCAACTCCGAGGCGATCATGGTACCGACTTTTGGAAGAAAGGCTATGCTGGGCTCCAACCCGATCGCAGTCGCTATGCCTGCAGACCCGTATCCGTTTTTCTTTGACTGTTCCACAACAGTTGTAACCAGAGGTAAACTGGAAATGTATAATAAGATGGGTAAGCCTCTTCCGGATGGCTGGGCACTTGACAAAAACGGTCATGCCAGCAATAATGCACCGGATGTACTTGCAAACATCGTAGCCAAGAAGGGCGGCGGAATCATGCCTCTTGGTGGAAACGAGGAAGTCAGCGGAAGCCATAAGGGATATGGCTATGGAATGCTCTGTGAGCTGTTCAGCTCTATTCTTTCCATGGGCGTTACCTCCGACAAATGCTGTACATTCCCGGACAAGACCGGTATCTGCCATGGATTTATGGCGATCAACCCGGCGGCATTCGGAGATCCGGATGCGATCCGCAAGCATTTTTCAGAATATCTTGAGGCGCTTCGGGAGAGTCCGAAGGCAGACGGTCAGGACAGGATCTATACACACGGCGAGAAAGAGGTAGCTGCTGAAAAAGACAGAAAAGAGAATGGCATTCCGGTCAACGACAATACCATGGTAGAGCTTGCTGATCTCTGCAGTTATCTGAAGCTTGATTTTGGCTCTTATTTTGAAGGCTATGAGCTTCCGAAGGACAGTAAATTCTTCAATGGTAATTATTAATTCAGGTAATCCTTTTGAAATGAAATATATCATAATTATCCAAGGAGGAAAAGAAAATGGATTATGCAAAAGAGTCATTAAGACTGCACGGAGATTGGAAAGGTAAGATCGAGGTTGTTACAAGAGTGCCGGTTGAGAATAAAGACGACCTTTCTCTTGCATATACACCAGGTGTAGCTCAGCCTTGCCTTGAGATCCAGAAAGATATCAATAAATCCTACGAGCTTACAAGAAGATGGAATATGTGTCTTGTTGTAACAGACGGTTCCGCAGTTCTTGGTCTTGGTGACATCGGACCGGAAGCCGGTATGCCTGTAATGGAAGGTAAATGTGTACTGTTCAAGGCATTCGGCGATGTAGATGCATTCCCGCTTTGCATTAAGAGCCATGATGTAGACGAGATCGTAAATACTATTTACATGATCTCCGGATCCTTCGGTGGTGTTAACCTTGAGGATATCTCCGCTCCGAGATGCTTTGAGATCGAGAAAAAACTGAAAGAGAAATGTGATATTCCGATCTTCCACGATGATCAGCACGGAACTGCAGTTATCACACTTGCAGGTCTGACAAACGCTCTGAAGGTTGTCGGAAAGAAGAAAGAGGATGTTCGTATCGTTATGAACGGTGCAGGTGCAGCTGCTATCTCTATCTGCAGACTTCTTCTGAAAGCAGGCTTCAAGGATGTTACACTCTGCGATAGAAAGGGTGCCATCTATGAGGGACGTACAGAAGGAATGAACCCGGTTAAGGAAGAGATGAGCAAGCTCACAAACCTTCAGAAGAAACAGGGATCTCTTGCAGAGATGCTGGTTGGCGCGGATGTATTTATCGGTGTTTCCGCTCCTGGAGCAGTTACAACAGAGATGGTTAAGACCATGAACAAAGATGCCATCATCTTCGCATGCGCAAACCCGACACCGGAGATCTTCCCGGATGACGCAAAAGCAGGCGGAGCAAAGGTTATCTCTACAGGAAGAAGTGACTTCCCGAACCAGATCAACAACGTTCTTGCATTCCCTGGAATCTTCCGTGGTGCATTTGATGTAAGAGCAAGTGATATCAACGATGAGATGAAGATCGCAGCTTCCAAGGCTCTTGCAGATCTGATCACAGATGAGGAGCTTTCTCCGGAGTATATCATTCCGAAGGCATTCGACAAGAGAGTCGGACCGGCTGTCGCAAAAGCAGTAGCAGAGGCAGCAAAAGCAACAGGCGTAGCACGTATCTGATCTTAAGCGCCTGATACGAACCAAAACAGCCCTTCATTAAGAAGAATATATCAGACACCCGTACTCTGTAACCCGGTACGGGTGTCTTTTTGTTTCCAGGCAGGTGGTATTACCCTTTGACAAATGTCCTCGCAGTGAGTACAATAGCAAAAGAATATGATAGGAGGTTAAGCACAGCATGAAACCATGGGAAGCTAATATACGAAAAGTAGTGCCGTATACTCCTGGCGAGCAGCCAAATGAGAGAGGCATGATCAAACTGAATACAAACGAGAATCCATATTCACCGGCTCCGGGTGTGGAGAAGGCGCTGAAGGCCCTTGATTCTGATACCCTGAGACTTTATCCAGATCCGACAGCAGGAGACCTGGTACACAGTATTGCCGCGTTCTACGGCCTGAAGGACGAGCAGGTATTTACAGGCGTTGGTTCCGATGACGTACTGGCTATGTGTTTTCTCACATTTTTTAATTCAGAGAAACCGATCCTGTTCCCGGACATCACTTATTCTTTCTATGATGTATGGGCAGATCTTTTAAGGATCCCATATGAGCGCCCGGCATTAGATGAGGAGTTCCATATCCGTAAGGAAGATTATTTCCGTGAAAACGGCGGAATCGTATTCCCTAATCCCAATGCACCGACCGGCGTGGAAATGCCTCTTTCTGAGATCGAGGAGATCGTGGCAAAGAATCCGGAGAGTATCGTGATCGTAGATGAGGCGTACGTGGATTTCGGAGCAGCATCCGCACTGCCGCTGATCGAAAAATATGATAATCTGCTTGTTGTGCAGACCTTCTCCAAGTCCAGATCCCTGGCAGGAATGCGTATCGGATATGCCTTCGGAAATCCGGAGCTGATCAAATATCTCAATGATGTGAAATATTCCTTTAACTCCTATACCATGGATCGTACTACCATCGCGGCTGGTGTGGCATCTATGAAGGATAAGGCATATTTTGAGGAATGCTGCCATAAGATCATTACAACAAGAGAGTGGACAAAGGCAGAACTCAGAAAGCTTGGATTTTCCTTCCAGGATTCCAAATCCAACTTTATCTTTGCCACACATGAGAGCTGTCCGGCCAAAGAGCTTTTCGCAGCACTGAGGGAGAAACATATCTATGTAAGATATTTCCCGAAGGACAGGATCGACAATCATCTCCGTATCTCCATCGGTACCGATGAGGAGATGAAAAAGCTGGTAGAATTCCTGACGGAATATCTGCAGAAATAACAATTAAGGAGGTACTATGGAAGTACTGGTACAATGGTTTTCACACCACCTTGCACAGTTTATCTCTCCCGAGGGAGCTGTGTTCATCATTTCTATGATCCCGATACTGGAGCTTCGCGGCGGCCTTCTGGCAGCTTCTTTGCTGAAGATATCGGCTGCGAAGGCACTGCCGATCTGTATCGTGGGAAATATTGTTCCGATTCCGTTTATCCTGCTTTTTATCCGGCAGATCTTTAAATGGATGAAAAAAACAAAGACGTTCAGAGGTCTGATCACAAAGCTGGAAAACAGAGCTATGGGAAAGAGTGACCAGATCAAGAGATATGAATTTCTTGGACTTTTGCTGTTTGTGGGAATCCCTCTTCCGGGCACAGGAGCCTGGACAGGTGCACTGATCGCCTCTCTTCTTGAGGTGGATATCAAAAAATCCTCCATTGCGATCCTGTGCGGACTTTTTATGGCAAGTGTCATTATGTATATTGTTTCTTATGGAATTGTAGGAAATGTAGTGCATTGATCGATCGCAGAGAAGGAATGTCTTTTTGGTCGAGATCGGATTGAAAATAAAGAAATCCCTTACCGGATCTGTAAAATGATATGTGTTCTGTATTCCGGAAACATATCAGAGATCGGTAAGGGATTTTTTATGTGTTTTTACATATCAGGCAGAGGTATACCGAGAAGATCCTTACATAAGTCTGCGCTTCAGCATGTCCGCGTTTAAAGCGTATTTCAGAGCTGTATCCCTGGTGATACGGCCTTTTTTATATAATTCCAGAAGGCTTTGGTCCATGGAACGCATCTGCTCCTGGCTGGAAGTGGAGATCACACCTTCGATCTGGTGGACTTTATTGTCACGGATCATATTTCGGATGGCCGGAGTCAGCCGCATGATCTCAAAAACCGGGATATTACGTCCGTCCACATCCGGGATCAGCTGCTGGGAGATCACGGCCTGGAGGACCATGGAAAGCTGGAGGGCGATCTGATGCTGCTGGGATGGCTCAAACACGTCCATGATGCGTTCGATGGTGTTGGCTGCTCCCAGAGTATGCAGGCTGGAAAGGACAAGATGACCGGTTTCCGCAGCGGTCATGGCAGTCTGGATGGTTTCATGATCACGCATCTCTCCAAGAAGGATCACATCCGGGCTCTGGCGTAGTGTGGCACGAAGAGAAGTCAGATAGCTTTCGGTGTCGGTACAGATCTCGCGCTGGCTGACGATACAGCGATCATGGCGGTGGAGATATTCCAGAGGATCCTCCAGAGTGATGATGTGGCCTTCCCGGGTATGGTTGATCCGATCGATCAGACAGGCCATGGTGGTGGATTTACCGCTTCCGGCAGAACCGGTAACAAGGACCATGCCACGGGTATATTCGGAGATGTTCATCACATCCTCCGGAATGGAAAGCTCTGCAGGATCCGGCAGCCGGAAGGCGATCACGCGGATCACGGCAGCCAGGGAACCACGCTGCTTGTAGGCATTGACACGAAATCTGGAAACACCGGGAATGGAAAAAGAAAAGTCATCATCACCGGTTTCCATAAGACGGGATATATCGCGGTTTTCCGCAAGACCGTAAATGGTGCGGAGTAAATTTTCTGTCTGATCAGGCATCAGCCTGTCACCACGGTCCAAAAGATGACCGTCGATCTTTTCTGCCAGAGGGCGGCCTGCGATGATAAAGATATCAGAGACACGCCGGTTGGCAGCTTTTGCTAAAAATTCAGGAATAGGGGTATCCATAGGTTTATTCTCCTTTAAATACATTCTGGTGGTTGTCAGGTTGCCAGGATCCGGTAAGCTCTGTGTTCCATTGCAGGATCTGATAAGTGGAAGAGCTTTTTTTCTGCGGGTAAAAAATCTCAAGCACTACAGAAAGCTGTTGTGTCTCGGAAATTCCAACGGAGAAGGAAAGGGTGTGGCTGTGGGAATCCCAGCTGAGATCGTTCCTTGTGTCCGCAAGCTTTTGTATCATGGAAAAATATCTGGTCTCATCGGAAGCTTTTTCCCTGTATTGCTCCAGATCATCACGGATTTCTGAAACGGTTTCCGTGGCGCTTGCACAGCCGGTGTAATAATTTTCGGTCTGTTCCATAGAATGTCTGGCTGTGTTAAGACTGGATCTGGAGCTTCCAAGAGTAAGCAGAGCAAGTACACAGAGACACAGCACAGAGAAGATAAGAAACAGGGAAGGAATGCCGACAGTTACAAAAAACGTATGCTTCTGTTTCAATGTACAGCCTCCCTTCTGTAGTCATCAACAGGAAAACGCAGGGTGATCCGGTAAAGCTCACTGCCGTTGGAAAGCTGCCGGAAAGAAAGCTCGCCGGATTTTTCTGAAGAAGAAATATCTGTTTCCAGGATCATTTCACGGGCGGCTTCTCCGGAAGAGCAGCTCTGCCAGTTACGGTCATAATACCAGATCAGGTTGGTGTTCTTTTTGATGCCCCCCGGAAGCAGAGAGAGGAACTGTTCATCGGTTCCGTCAGAGCCTTCCAGTATCTCGCCCACGGAGGTTGTGAGAGCCTGGATCTGGTTCCACTGTTCTGCCTGGAGCCGGTTTTTCCGTGCTGCCGCGAAGATCTGGATGCAGGCAGCTGAGGAAAGTGACAGAAACAAAAGGGCAAGGATCATTTCCATCAGAAAAAGGCTGGTACCGGAATTATGTCTTGATTCTTTCATGATGTCTCCTTTTTGTCAATGCGATGAAGCAGGAATTCCGAGCGGACTCCCGTGGTACTTTCCAGGGAAAAGTGGTAAAAACCATTTTCCATTTCCGAAAACCGGAAATCGGAAAGCTGTGAGATGACGGTTCCTGCATCGGAACTGGCCTGAGAGCCTTTTGCAGTGAAAAGCTCCATCAGACTGTCATTCTTCAGGTAAATATACGTGATATATTCTTTTCCTTTGATATCGTCCCGGAAACAAAGGGCAGGAATATCATCCAGGGAACCGGAAAAGATCTCATCGCCGCGGTCGTGCTGCCGGAATTTGGTAGTCAGATAAGTTGCTGCGGTCCCAAGCTCGGAATCGGAGTCAGTCTGTTTCACAGTCTGCTGGTAAATCCGGGCGGAAAATAGCAGCATCAGTATAAGGAACAGAACAAAAACACCAAAAAGAAGAAGCGAAAAAAGAGAAGAAACGGAATGTCCGGTGTTCTTCCGGTGATTCATGAGGCATTCCCTCCTTTCGCACTGCCGGACAGAGCGATCACGCTGATAGACGGCAGGAGATTGGAACCGTTAGGAACATACTCTACTACGAATTTGGTTTTGTCATAAGTGATATGATAATCCGAGAGAAGCTGGGACAGGCTTTCGGGATATGTGCCTGTGAGGGCATAGGTGCGGATGGCACCGTTTTTCAGTGCCTGTTCCAGAGCATCCTGTTCTTTGTGTACGGCCTGGTCGGAGGTGCTGCTGACACCTACCACAAACAAGGTGCAGGATAAAACCAGAAGCAGCGCCGGAAAGAGAAGAAAAAATGCTCTGAGAAATTTTGTTCTGCAGCTTTCAAAAAGTTCCATGCGGTCACCACCTTACATTGCAAAATCTGAGAGGATCCCCAGAAGCGGCATCATGACGGATAAAAGGACCAGCCCCACAAGAAGAGACAGCAGGATCACGATGGTAGGCTCCACAATGGAGACTGCCTGTGAGATCAGATCTATGGATCTTTCGGTGTACTGCCGGGAAAGCCTGCGGAAGGTTTCGTCACTGGAACCGGAATAGAAGGATATTGTGATGAGACGGCCTTCCATGCCGCCGAACAGACCGGATTCTGTAAGAGCTCTGGAAAAAGTTTCTCCGCTATCCAGGATAGAGGAAGCCTTCCGGAGTCTTTCGAGTATCACCGGCTGTGAGATCAGATCCTTTGTAAGCTCCAGGCTGGTTTCCGGGGAAAGTCCGCTCCGAAGCCCCAGGGAAAGGCCCTGGGCCAGACGACTGTAATCCATGGCAACCGGGATCTCACGGAAAAACGGGAGATGGATGGCCATTTTTCGCAGCAGGCTGTGACCTTTTTCCGTAAGACTGAAAAACAGGATGCAGCCAATGAGGGCTGCGGCGAGGATCAGAAAAACAGAGGAATACCGGCTGATCACGTTGCCTGCATTCAGAAGTCCCCGGGAAACCCCGTTCATTTCCATTCCCATCTGGTTAAATACCTGTTGAAATACCGGCAGGACTTTTATCAGAAGGACCAGGATCACAACAGCCATCATGCCAAGCATGAGCAGCGGGTAAGTGACTGCAGACCGTATCTGTCCTGAGATTTCTTCCTCCTGTTCATAGTGGGAACTGAGACTTTCCATGATCTCATCCAGGCAGCCGGTTTCCTCACCAGTCCGGACATAGGCGGTCATGGATGTGGGAAAGATCCCGGATTCGTCAAGAGCCCGGGAAAGAGAACCGTTTTCTTCCACGGAACGGATCAGGGGTGTGAGGATCTGCCGGTCTGCATCGGTCTTGCTTTCGTCACAGAGGATGTGAAGTCCTTCAGCTGTGGATATGCCGGAATGCAGAAGCATTCCCATCTGCCCGCAGAAACTGGATAATTCCCGGGCTGTCAGTTTGTTTTTCATAATAAGGTCTCCTTTAGTGGGTCAGCGCGTGAACTGTACCGTATAATTGCTTTCATCACCGATATATTCCTGGATCGCTTCATCACCATCACTGTTGGCGTCAAAGGTGGGATCCATCAGCTTCCAGGTGTCTCCGTCAAAAGATACTGCCTTTGTCACCCAGCCACTGCCACGGATATAAACATCGATCCATGCATGCTTTACATCACCGGAATAGCCGATCTGAAGCTTGCAGGGAATGTCCTGGCTGCGGAGCATTGCAGTAGTCAGTGCAGCGTAATCAAAACAGATCCCCGTGCCGGTGCTTAAAGTATCATCTACATCAGGAAGATAACCGGCTTCGACAGAATCAGCTTTGTCATAATCGTAGGAAATATGACTGGTAACATATGTATAGAAGGTTTTCAGGATGTCGATATCGGTCATGTCTTCTTTGACAAGAGAGGCTGCCAGTTTGCAGGTTTTACTTTTGGAAGAAAAGTCCACGTACTGGTTTGGATACAGAAACGGAAGAAATTCATTCTGAAGCTTTATTGTGAGCGTTTCCGTGTAAAGGGCGGCATACTGGTTTCCATCAACCTGCTGATAGCAGGTGATGAGATACTCACCGGAGCCTTCGGAAAAAGGAAGTACCGTCTGTTCATCAGGTTCCAGAAAATAGGAATAGACCACACCGGAGGGAGCAGTAAGCTGAATGTTCATGCGGGAATCATCGGAATCGGATTCTGCAGTCAGATATCCCTGATCCTGATTGGAAATATCCAGGATCAGAGGGGAACTGCCCAGTGTTTTTTTGCCGGGGGCCTCCGGGGTGAGGACTCTGGCCGGAGAATATACCGGAGGTTCTTCATCGGAGGAAGGAGAATTTCCACAGCCTGCCAGCAGGATTCCGAAAAGCAGCCATACAAAAAAGAGACGGACTGGTAAAAATTTTGACATTGTTTCCGTTCTCCTGTTATATCATGCTTTCTTTTTGAACAGTATAGCAGATTCCGTGAAAAAAAGACAGGAGTAGGGCTCAAAATGCAGTGGAAAATGTTGACATTTCAGGGAAAAAAACATATACTCTATATATAAAGGCAAACCTGTTGAAAGACGGGGACGCAAAGCCATGGGTCTAAGGTCCGAAGGATGACTATGACAGCCGGTTGCCGCATTAAATTCCGATTTAATGACGTATTCAGATAACATCTATGAACAAGAATCTGTGTGTTAATGCGGCCGTTTATTTCGTTAGAATAAGCGGCTTTTTTGATGCCTAAAATCCGGTTTAGGTTGGAAACTGAAACGTCGGCTTTCAGAAAGGTGTGAATGATATGAAAAGAACAGATATCCATAAAATTTTTACAGGCAGGAAAAAAGCTTTAGCAGGATGCCTTGCAGCTGTTATTGTACTGGCAGGTGGCTTTAATGTCTGGCAGTCGTCACAGGTTCCGGAATTTCCGGATTTTACAGATCCGGTAGTGGAGACTACCATCACAGAGGACGACACTCCACTTGCTTCAAAACCGAAGGTGACTACCAAAACGACTTCAAATACCAAGACAACCAGAAAAAAAGTTAAGCTGAAAAAAGCGGCGACCAAGACTTATACCAAGAAGCTTCCGACTACCAATAAGAAGAGTACGACCACAAAGAAAACAAACAGAAATACAACCGTAAAAACATTAAAGACAGTTAAGACTGCAACAACACAGAAATACACAAAGAAATCAAAAACAGCCGTTCAGACACGGTGGTCTTATGTCAAGAAAAAGTACAAATTAAATACAACCAATTTTCTCTTTTTATGTAATTGTTAACTTGCTAAGCTTGTTACAGTCGTTTCCAGATTTTTTAGATATTGTTCCTCATATTCATTTGGAGATAAATATCCACAATGACTATGAATACGGACGGTGTTGTAGAACGTCTCGATATATTCAAAAATCAATTTATATGCATGAGTATAATTGAAAATTTTGAAACGATTAATCCACTCTCGTTTTAAAAGGGCATGGAACGATTCTATGCAAGCATTGTCCCAAGGATAAGCCTTCTTGGAATAGCTGTGAATCATTCCTTCCG
>NZ_FMUW01000032.1:0-31493 GCF_900101315.1 Blautia sp. SF-50 | reverse complement strand
TGATTCACAGCTATTCCAAGAAGGCTTATCCTTGGGACAATGCTTGCATAGAATCGTTCCATGCCCTTTTAAAACGAGAGTGGATTAATCGTTTCAAAATTTTCAATTATACTCATGCATATAAATTGATTTTTGAATATATCGAGACGTTCTACAACACCGTCCGTATTCATAGTCATTGTGGATATTTATCTCCAAATGAATATGAGGAACAATATCTAAAAAATCTGGAAACGACTGTAACAAGCTTAGCAAGTTAACAATTACATAAAAAGAGAAAATTGGTTGTATTTAATTTGTACTTTTTCTTGACATAAGACCATAGTCAATGATCCCAATGACAGTTCCTCCAAAAACTACATCAACCGTGAATTCGATATGATGACGGAAGTGCATGCAACCGCAAATGCCTATTGGATCTTCGCTAAAAAATAAAGGAGACACTTATGAACAGAAAAAAAGCAATTCTGGCTATCTTTATGATGGCCTTTTTAATTATCATCGGATTTGTTTTTCCCTCCATCTGGAAATCCCAAAAAGGAAACAAAAAATCCGAGACAGAAAATACTCAGCACGATGACAGTGAAAATACCGAGACAGAACAAGCAGAAAATAACGAATCCATAAGCTTTCAGGATTTTGAAGCTTTGGAAGACTTTTTCTCCAAGGAACAGGTGAAACTTTTTCAGGAAGAACTGACCTCCTATCTTAAAAACGTAAAACAGATGTCTCTAACTTCCATCCGTTTCCTTGCTGATGATACTACCTATCCCAATGCTTCTGATATTAATTTTTTGTTCCAGCTTCCGGATAAGTCCGTTCTTCCTGTGTACTACACTTCCTCTACTGGAAGATTCTTTTTCGGTGAGGAACGTACCCCTGATTCTGGAAAAGAAATCATCTATGAACGTCCGACAGATGACAAACTTCCTTCCATCACAACAGAGGAAATTGAACAGTTGCAAGAAGGCGGTTATGACGATACCTCAGTGAATTTGGAAAAAGCTGCCCCTGTCACAGAAGTTCCTGAAGCTCCTTCCATGGAAGAACCAAAGGAGGTGCAGCCATGAACAATACTGAAGAACAACATCCTGTCTTCATCCCACGCAATTTTATAGAAAAAGGGACCTTTATGGGCGGAATGTTTAAAATCCGTAATGCCATCGAAGGTGGTGTCCTGGCAATCCTGATCACCATTCCTGTTATCAATCTGCCTCTGACACTGACTGTCAGGATTATTATTCTCTGTATGACTGCTCTTCCTGCTGCTATGATTTCTTTAATTGGAATCGGTGGGGAAAGCATTACTGCATTTTTAATGAACGCTTTGCGTTTTCTGAAAAACCGCCGGGTTATTTACCGTATGGATGTGCATCCGGAACCGAAAAAAAAGTACCGGATTAAAAAACCCCGCAACAAAGAACCCAAAACCAGAAAACGAAAACGTCATCCAAAGCAACCTGCAGAAGCTTCTTCTGAAGAGAACTGCTCTCAGATGTCTTCTGAAGAGAAGACAAAAGAATCCCCTGCTGTTAAAAAAAAAGAACGCCGGCAGTTTGATACTTCTACAAAACGTGGAATACGCAAACAGGCTCGTGAAGACATCCGGATTCTTAAATTTGAGTCCCGACAATTAAAAAAAGAACAAAACGCTGCACGTAAAAGTGCGAAAAGGCAGGCAAAACTTGAAAAACAACAGATAAAGCAGCAACTTTTGGAGGAGCGAAAAAAAGAAAGAACTGCGAATAAAGCTTCCAACCAGTCATCTGCTGCTTCCGGGAAAAGCAAAAAGAAAAAACGAAAAGAAATCACCTTAGAAGATTATCTTCCTATTGATAAAATTGCCAATGGCGTTATCTACACGACAGACCATCGTTATGTAAAAATCCTAGAGATTGAACCAATCAATTTCCTCTTACGCAGTGCTAGGGAACAACAAGGGATCATCTTCAGCTTCATCTCCTACCTAAAAATCAGTCCTGTGAAACTGCAGATTAAGATGATCTCCAAAAAAGCGGATATCAACAAACATCTGGAACAGTCCCGTTTGGAAATGGAACGGGAATCAGATCCTAACTGCCGGCAGTTACAAAAAGACTATATCCAATTTGTCCGGCAGTTAAGCTCCAGAGAAGCGGTTTCCAGACGTTTTTTCCTAATCTTTGAATACGAACCTTTCAATGTGAATCGGAAGGTGGAGGAAAAGGAAATCCTGGCGGCTTTGGAGACTGCGGCACAAACCGCTAAAACCTTTCTATATCAATGCGGCAACGATGTGCTGGTTCATGACAATGAAGATGAGTTTACAACCGATGTACTCTACACTTTACTGAACCGTACCAAATGTACCGAAACACCTTTGCCAAAACGGATTAACCAGGTACTTACCCGCTATATGGAATCTGGTCGTGAGCAGGAAGTGGATAACATCCATATCAATGAATTCATTGCACCAGAGTCTTTGGACTTTAAGCACAGCAACTATGTGCTGGTAAATGGCATCTACCATTCTTACCTGCTGGTGCCGTGCGATGGTTACAAAGCAAAAGTAATGCCAGGCTGGCTGTCCCTGCTTATCAATGCTGGCGAAGGAATTGACATTGACTTTTTTCTGCATAAACAGCCCAAAGATAAGATCCAGCAACGTCTTGGACAGCAAATCCGGATCAACCGTTCAAAGATCAAAGAGGCCTCTGATACCAATGCGGATTTTGATGATCTGGATTCTGCCATCCGTTCCGGCTATTTCCTCAAACAGGGACTTGCTAATAATGAAGATTTCTATTACATGAATCTTTTGATTACGATTACGGCAGGTGATCTGGAAGAACTACAATGGCGGATTCAGGAGATGAAAAAACTTCTCATCTCACAGGATATGGATCTGCGGTCTTGTTACTTCCTGCAAGAACAGGGATTTTTATCTTCCCTTCCTCTTGTAAACCTGGACAAGAAGCTCTATGAACTCTCAAAACGAAATGTCTTAACCACCGGAGCTGCCAGTTGCTATCCTTTCGTTAGCTACAGCATTTGCGATGACAACGGCATCCTATTTGGAGTAAATAAGCATAACAACTCTTTAGTGATTGCTGATATTTTTGACTCCAAACAATATAAAAACTCCAATATTGCGATTCTTGGCACTTCCGGATCCGGAAAAACCTTTACCATGCAGACTATGGCACTTCGTATGCGGCGTAAAGGAATCCAGGTATTTATCATCGCACCGCTAAAAGGTCATGAGTTTTATCGGGCTGCCAGAAATGTAGGCGGAACCTTTATCCAGATTTCTCCTGCCAGCCAAAACTGCATCAATGTCATGGAAATCCGAAAAGTAGATAACTCTGTCAATGAGCTGCTGGACGGTCCAACTTTAGACGCATCTGCCTTAGCCAGTAAGATTCAACGTCTGCACGTTTTCTTTTCTCTGCTCATTCCAGATATGAGCCATGAGGAAAAACAGCTTTTGGACGAAGCACTGATTAAAACCTATGCAAGAAAGGGAATCACCCATAAGAATGAATCCCTCATTGATCCCAAACACCCGGATCATTATAAAGCGATGCCAATTCTTGGAGATGTATATGATGTTTTGATGGAAACTGAAGATACCAAACGACTGGCTCACATCCTAAACCGTCTTGTCCATGGCTCTGCTTCCTCTTTTAACCAGCAGACCAATGTAGATCTGACCAATAAATATACCGTTTTGGACATTTCAGAGCTGACTGGCTCCAGTGATCTCTTAACGGTAGGGATGTTTGTTGCTCTGGACTATGTATGGGATAAAGCCAAAGAAAATCGTACCGAAGAAAAAGCCATTTTTGTAGATGAAGTATGGCAGCTCATCGGTGCCTCCAGTAACCGCCTGGCCGCTGAATTCGTTTTGGAGATTGCCAAGATCATCCGGGCATACTCTGGTGCCGGTATTTTTGCAACCCAGGACCTCAATGACTTTTTTGCTCTTGATGACGGAAAATATGGAAAAGGCATTATCAATAACTGTAAAACCAAAATTATTCTTAACATGGAAGATGAAGAGGCACAACGTGTAAAAACCATTCTTCGTCTTTCCGAAACCGAAGTTATGAATATCACCCATTTCCAACGTGGAAACGGACTAATTTCAACAAACAACAATAATATCACTGTGGAATTTAAAGCTTCCAACCTGGAAAAAGAATTAATTACCACAGACCGACAGGAACTCCTGGAAATCTTGAAACGCCAGGATAAAAAAGTCGGTTAATGTTACCTGCAGCCCGAATATGGCTGCTTTTCTTTTTAACAAAGGAGGAGATTTATGTTAAAACCAGCAAAACAACCTCATATCCGGCTAACCGCCCTTTTTCTTTGTGTCACGATGTTTCTTAGCACACTCTTTTTCAATGCCCATACCGCTTATGCTGCAGATGGAACCATTGATTATAAGGCAGGAGCCAAAATTCCATACGGGGACTATTATACTTCCCGCATGAGCTTTGATGGCAATAACACGGCTTATTGCGTAGAACCATTAAAGAAAACACCGGCTTCCGGAAAGTATCCTTATAACCTTTTGGGAAAAAATTCCCCACTCAGAAAAGCTCTTTACTACTTAAACGGTGGATATGGTTATGAAAAGGTAATAAAAGATCAATATTTCCAAGGATGGTCCGATGACAATTCTTATGTCATTGGTCATCTGGTCGTTTCCTATATCCATGCAGGAAATAATGGGGACTCCGGCGCCTTTCATGGTGCACCTCAAAATTATATTGACAAAGCATTGGAAGTTGCCAACGCCATTGAAGGGCTTCCTGCCCCACCAGAATCCTTCCGTGCTTTTATCGTTCCTGGCGATGCTTCCCAAACTTTTGCAGGAAGCTGGTATCAGGTTCCAAACGGCTTTATCGAACTGCAGAAATCCTCTGCCAATACCGATATTTCCGATAAAAATGGCAATTACTCTTTAGAAGGAGCCAAATACGGAATCTACAAAGGGGAAGAACTGGTAGAAACTCTTGTTACCGATAAAAAAGGATATGCAAAATCCAAAGAACTGGCTGAAGGAAGTTACACCGTTAAAGAAATCAGTGCCCCAGAAGGGTTTGCTATAGATACTTCCGCCCATAATGTTACGGTAAAAGCAGAAGGAACATCTACCGTAAAAGTAAAGGATATTCCTCAAAATAATCCCGTAAAACTGCTCCTTAAAAAGCTGGATGCTGACACACAGCAAAATTCAGCACAGGGAACCGGCTCTCTCGCCAATGCCGAATTTACAATAAAATTCTATACAGAGCAGTCAGCTACCGATCCCGGAGCAAATGGCAAGAAACCGGTTCGCACCTGGATATTGAAAACAGATGCCTCTGGAGAAATCCATTTTACAAAAGATTATTTGGTATCCGGGGATGAATTTTTCTATGCCAGTGATGGAAAGACCGTCTGCTTCCCACTGGGTACAGTAACCGTACAGGAAACCAAAGCCCCTGCCGGCTATCTTCCAAACGAATCTGTTTTCGTGCAGCAAATCACCAGTACCGGTACGGAAGAAACTATCTCTATTTATAACGCTTCTTCTATCGAAGAACAGGTCTTCCGAGGCGGCGTCAAAATTCAGAAGCGGGATCTGGAAACTCAGGGAACACAAGCACAAGGAACCGCATCGCTTGCAGATGCCGAATTTACCATTACCACTTTGAACAAACAGCCGGTATGGGTAGGTGGAAAGCTCTATGAAAATGGTCAGGCAGTGCTTACAATCAAATCGGATACACATGGTATTGCTGCAAGTGCCGCTGATGCCCTGCCCCTTGGACATTACCAGATAGAAGAAACCAAAGCGCCTTCCGGATACCTAACCGATGGTGCAAAGGCTCTTGAATTTGACATCACCCAAAATGGAGAAATAGTAAATTTAACAACAGAAGAGACTTCTGTTTCTAACCAGATTATCCGTGGCGGTGTCAAAATCCAAAAACGGGATCTGGAAACAGGAGAAGCCAAACCACAGGGAAATGCTTCTTTAAAGGATGCAGAATTTACAATCACCAATCTTGGTCCAAATCCTGTTCTTGTGGATGGAACCGTTTACGAAAAAGATCAAGTAGTTCTCACTTTGAAGACAGATGAAAAGGGGCTTGCTTCCACCAAAAAAGATACGCTCCCTTATGGACATTACCGGGTTGACGAGACAAAAGCACCGGAAGGTTATTTGAACGAGGGAAAACTCTCTCAGGAGTTTCATATCACAGAAAATGGGAAAATTTTGGATTTAACTGCAAAAGAAACAGCAATTTCCAATCAGGTAATCCGTGGCGATTTAGAATTCGTAAAGGTCTCTGACGGAGATTTAAACCGGCTGGCAAATGTTCCATTTTCCATTACCTCCAAAACTACAGGAGAAAGTCATACCATTGTAACAGACAAAAATGGCTATGCCAGTACTTCCTCAGAATGGAATAAGCACACTACAAATACCAATCGTGGGGAAACTTCTGAAGACGGAATCTGGTTTGGCTCTTCTAAACCTGATGATGCCAAAGGAGCCCTGATTTATGATACCTATATTTTGGAAGAACAACGCTGCGATTCCAATGAAGGTATGAACCTCTTAAAAATTGAAGTCTCTGTATACAAAAATCACGTAGTCGTGGATATGGGAACTTTAACGGATGATCAGATTACCATTGGAACTACTGCCCTTGACAAAGACAGCAACTCCCACTTTGCCAAACCAGAAGAAAAAATCACTCTGGTTGATACCGTAGAATACGAAGGCTTAAAGAAAGGACAGTCTTATAAGCTCATCGGCACACTGATGGATCAGGAATCCGGAAAGCCAATAGAAATAGATGGAAAACCTGTCACAGCAGAAACCACCTTCAAACCAAAAAAATCTTCTGGTTCTGCAAAAGTGACCTTTACGTTCAATGCCTCTTCTCTGAAGGGCAAAACAATCGTAGTATTTGAAGAACTGTACCAGGAGGATTTAAAACTGGCTGTTCATGCGGACATTACAGATCAGGATCAGACTATCTATTTCCCAGAAATCGGGACCACTGCAAAAGATAAGGAAACAGATATGAATCTTTCCCAGGCAGATAAAGAAGTTACCCTTGTAGATACGGTAGCTTACAAAAATCTTCTGCCCGGCGAAGAATATGTTATGACTGGAACCCTTATGGATAAAGAAACTGGAAAGCCTGTCGAAATAGATAAGAAAGAGGTTACTGCCGAAACCACATTTACTCCTAAAGAATCCTCTGGAACCGTGGATGTAATTTTTTCTTTTGATGGGACTTCCCTTGCCGGAAAAACCGTAGTTGTTTTTGAATCTGCTACTTATGACGGCAAAGAATTTGCAACACACGCAGATCTTGAAGATAAAGGGCAGACCATCTACTTCCCAGAAATCGCTACTACTGCAAAAGACAAAGCAGACGGAGATCATTTTGCCAAAACCGATAAAGAGATTACTATTGTTGATACGGTTAAATATAGTAACCTAATTCCAGGAAAAGAGTATGCACTTACCGGTACCTTGATGGACAAAGAGACAAAAGAACCTCTTCAGGCAGATGGTAAACCGATTACTGCCACTACGACCTTTACTCCTGAAGATGCCTCTGGCAGTATTGAACTTACCTTTACATTTGATGGCAGCATCCTGTCCGGCAAAACAATTGTTGTCTTTGAGTCTTTAACGTATCAGGAAAAAGAGATTGCTGTTCACGCCGATATAGAAGACCATGAACAGTCTATCTACTTCCCGGGAATTGGAACTACTGCGAAGGACAAAGCGGATGGGGATCAGGAAGCCGTTGCTACGAAAGAAGTAACCATCATTGACACCGTATCCTACCAAAATCTGATTCCGGATACTCCATACAAACTGGTCGGCACACTGATGGACAAAACAACCCAAAAGGAAGTTCTGATTGATGGAAAACCTGTCACGGCAGAAACAGAATTTACACCAAAGGATTCCAATGGTTCTGTCGAAGTCATCTTCACTTTTGATGGAAGCACATTGGCTGGACATGATGTAGTCGTTTTTGAAAAACTTTTTTCCCTTGAAGGAGAAACAGCACTTGAAATTGCTTCCCATGAGGATCTGGACGATAAAGGACAGACGATAAAACTTACGGAAGTTCCAAAAGACACACCTGAACCTTCCAAACCAGTCAAGACCGGAGATGAAACAACCATTCTTCCTTATCTTTTACTGGCAGGTGCCGCACTCCTCTTTGCTGCCGGATTTGGTATCTTATATATCCGTAAGCGGAAAAAAGATAAGTAACTATCAATAGATATGCTCACAGGCAGCTTATTACGGCTGCCTGTTATAAAGGTGATGAATATGGAACAATCTCGTTGTAATGCCGATGCCAAACACATCCGGCATTTTTTAGATATTTGTGATGGAAATTGGCATTCCTGTATTTATGTTCGCTGCGTTTCCTGTAAAACCCCAGGTTATTGTAATGGCCCACACTTCTTATATCATCCAGATGAAAACGGCAGTCCTTGTGTCCTGCCCATGGCAGATGCCCGTATGCTCTTCTCCCGCATACCGGAACCAACGGAATGTCTGTCCGCCATAACACTGGAACAGTTTCAGTCCTTATATGGACTCTACTTTGCAAAAGAAGCATTGACCGATAAGCCATGTCCTTGTTTTGCTTTACTGCGGCATCAGGAAGCATCCCATTATCACTGGTAAAAGGTTGCACTTTTGGCACTTTCTGCGTACAGGATAAGAAAGGAGGCGATTTTATGTTGAATTTCACTGCTATGATTCAAGGAATCGATACAATATTTACGAACTTTATTTTTATTCCTGCACTTTTAATCCTGTACCTGAAGTTTCGTCCTAGAAAGCCCTGGAGCAGACGCACCAGAAATCTGTATCGGCTATGTATAGCTCTGATTTCTGTTTATGTCATCCGGATTTTCTGTGCAGGGTTCATCTTTACACCAGTAAATTATCCACGTTTTGCAGACAGCGGTTTCTTTCCGCTTATCAAGGCACTGTTCTATTCTTAGATTTTCTGCCATTTTGTGCCATTTAGTCCGAATCTGGGAGTAGTTTCTATGCCCATCCTATGGGAATTCATCACCTGCTTTCTTACAATATACGTATAAAACACGTAAGCGAGGTGAATCTTTATGAAACAGAAACAAATCCGCTGCCCATACTGCGGCAGCATCGCAATTTTAAGGGATGCGTCCTATGTATATGGAAATAAAGCGAAAGATGGAAAACTCTATGTGTGCAGTCACTTCCCACAGTGTAATTCTTATGTAGGAGTTCATCCTGGCACTACCAATGCCAAAGGAAAACTGGCAAACAAAGAACTTCGGCAAAAAAGGATCCAAGCACACCGGGTGTTTGACCAGATATGGCTAAACCACATCTTTACGAAATCGGAGGCTTATCGCTGGATTGCTGATAAATTCTGTCTGACTGCCAAGGAAGCACACATCGGAGAATTTAGCACTTATATGTGTGATCAACTAATTCTGGAATCCATGAAGATTCTGGAGAATAACCATATCCCTCTCAGGGCCATTGGTTGAAAGGGGGGATATGCATGATTATCCCGATGACAGATGATGAACGCCGATTGACAGAGGAGTACTTATATTTGGTACCTGAAATGGTAAAAAAATTGACTACCCGTTGTGCTTATGTCTCATACGATGAGCAGCAAGACCTTATGCAAGCCGGAAACTTAGCTTTATGCAAAGCCGCCATGAACTATGACAACACCCGTCCCTTTGCAGTTTACGCCAGAGTTGCCATACGAAATGCCATTTACAGTTATTGGAGAAAACTGCAAAAAGAACGAAAATACACCTGTTCCATGTATGCATCTTCCGAATTTGACATGGAACCCCTGCTTGTAGACCAAAAAAACGAACTATGGCAGGAACAATGTATGAACCAGGAACCCATTTATAAGCACCTGCAGTCCTTAGAAGCGGGAAGCTGCAATACACTCAGAAAAGGAATACATGCCCTGCTCCTGCAGCAAAAAGGATATACCAACCAAGAAATTTCCAAACATTATGGTGTCCCAATGAATCATGTCCGGGCATGGCAAAGCAAAGCCCGGAAATACTTACAGCAGGATACCAAATTATATACTCTTTTATCTTGAAGGGAGAACGATTATGCTGACACTTTATACTGCAGTCGGAATCCTACGATTCCAGGATTCCATAAAGGAACATAAAACACCGACAGTTATCAATAACCAGCAGGAATACGGACTGACAGAAGAAGAATTCTTTCTGTGGAGCAGCCTCGCATTTCAAATCCGACAGATCCATGAATTGCAGTCTGCCTTTTCGGAACGTTTGAAAAAACATCACCGTTCGGAAAATATCCCCATTGAACCTTACCTGAATCGCCTGCAACTTCGGGGACTAATTGTAAAAGGGGATGGTTTAACTGGTGTGGATGCCCTGTACCGCCTCTTAGGAGAACTTTATATCAGCCCATTGCAGGACAGTTTTTCAGTACGGCTCTTTACCTGCATCTATCTCTGCATGAAGAAAAAACTGCACACAAAAGAACTGCTCCATTATCTAAAAAAGCCGGCACGGACTGCTATAGAGGACACGGTACTCCAAATAGCAAAAAAAGTACAGATTTCTACGGCAGAGCTTGTAACCTGTGTAGAACAGGGCATCCATCCACAAAATACAGCGCAACTTTTGACGCAGCTTTATGAAACCTCGGATGCAACATTCCGTACCCTGGCACAGGATATCCAATTCACCCATGCCGGTTATCCTATACTGGAAGCCATCAGTAATTTGTACCTCAATAAACAGATTGCATTTGAAAAATTATAGGAAGGAGCAAATTATGCCAAAACCATTTCTTAATAAGCTGATTGTCCATGGGGCAATCGGCTTTTTCTGTGTCTTATTTGGATGTATTTACGGATTTGTAACGCACGACCAGATATTTCTCCTCATGAGTCTTTGCATCGGTGTTGGAACTGCCATACGAATTGTGAGTCTGCTACATACCATCAAGATGCATGACTATACCGAATTAACTGGAACCTGTACAAAACGTGAAGTCAGCCCACTTACCAAGAAACAGAAAATTATTTTCCGGTCCACTGACCAGAAAGAATATCACTTTACATTCGATAAAAATATCCGCCTTTTATCTGGACATTATTATCGCCTATATTTCCGGAACGTAGCAAACCTTTCGGGTGAAGAAAAGGTTACTCCGGATTTACTTGCGTATGAGGAATTATCCTCCCTAAACAAAAATATTTCCTCGAAGAACCCTTAAGTTTTTTCTAAATATATCAGAAGCGGATATGCTATTTTCACATATCCGCTTCTATTATACTTTTTATCTACTCACACTTTTACACTGTTCGTTTTTCTTTTAGTTTTTTTACTTCTTCAAGAGAAAGGCCGGAAATGTTTGCAATTTCTTCTAAAGCATATTTCCCAGCTGCCAGCATACGAAGTGCTACTTCTTTTAAAGAATCTTTTCTCATATCTTCCATTACTTTACACATAACTGCAATTCCCTCCTTACTTTCTTTGAAAAACCTTACTCGATCTGCCAAAACACCATAATACATATCTGATGGATTTGTACAAGAAAAATCATGCATTAATCTTCCGATAGGTGATTCATCACGATATGCACCATTTACATATAAAATATGCGAACCATCATCAAAGCTTTCTCCCGTTTCTAAAAAACAACGCTCAATACGATATAACGGTTGGCCTTTCCCTATAACATCATTCTCTGTAATAAAAACCACAAATGTCTCAGGAAGAACCTCAAAATTCTCACCCTTTTCAAGGAGATTTGCATCCATCATACTACTGTTGTAACGTGCCCTTTTTCTTCCTGCCCCTTTGTCAGCACGTTGAATTTCTATATTAAATTTATGTCCAACACTATTCGTTGCTAATACATCCAACCTTACAGAACGGTTCAATAAATTCTCCACAAATACCTGTGTACGGACATCTACAACCTTTAGATCTTGCTTATCCAATACAATCTGCAATATCAATTCAATACATTCTGTATCGCCCTCAAAACATTTTGTAAAAAAGTCATCATCCAGCAAGCGAAAACCTCTAAGTCGCTGCAAATCTTCTTGGTGTTTTCGATCTATCTCTTCCGTTACAGTCAAACCTATCACCTGCTTTCTTCACTATCTTTATATGTTCATACTACCATAAGTGTTCCTTCTTTTCAAGTTGGTGAGTCATGGATAAAAATTTATACCTTAATTATCTCTTTATCTGTTTTCAAATATCTCATAACTTCATCAATGGTTTTCCCAGATGCTATCAAAGCCTTAAACAATTCATCTTTCTGCTTCTCTTCTATCTCTTTTTGAAGCTCTTTTGCTTTATGACGCAGTTCCCTCAAATCGGACTCTTTTGTACGAATCTCCTGTTCCACATACTCCAGTTGCTCTTCCAAAGATGTGTTTTCCAGTTTTTTTCGTCTTGCCATAATGCATCCTCCTAATAATTTTTCCTCATTCTACCACATTTTACCTGTTCTGAAAAGGTCGTAGCGTTTAGAATAAATCCCTCCATTGAATCGCAAGAAAAAAGCAAGAATATAAATCTGTTATTTTCACAACTCTATGTTAAAATGTTCTTACTCATACTGAGAAAGGAGGAACCTATTTTTGTCGAAAGCAACACTATTTGACAGCCGTATCAAAAAATACGCTTACTGTAAGCCGCCAGAAATCTGCCGGGATCTTGGTACATCTGCCCTTGGGCTATCCAAAGAACAGGTGGATGCAATGCGGGAAAGATATGGTAAAAACAGTTTTCAGGAACGTAAAACAGATACCACCATCCAGCGACTGCGGCGAGCATTTATTAATCCATTTCATGTGATTCTATTTATTTTAGGTATTGTTTCTCTCGTTACGGATGTTTTTATGGCCTCTAATTTTACACGGAACGCTACTACTGCCCTTATCATTTTTTCCATGATCGTAATCAGCGGTATCATCCGTTTAATTCAGGAACTGCGGGCGAAAAGCACCGCCGCACAGCTTGACCGTTTGATTCACGAAAAGGTTACTGTAAGACGGAATGGGGAACTACGGGAAATCCCCGGTGAAGAATTAGTGGTAGGCGATCTAGTTCTGTTTTCTGCTGGTGATCGTGTTCCAGCGGACATCCGACTGACAAAGGTAACCGATCTATTTATTTCCCAGGCCGCTATCATTGGTGAAAGCGCCATTTTGGAAAAGAGCTGCCGTACACTTTGTTACAAAGAGCAGGAACCCATAACACAATTGGAAAATCTTGCGTTTATGGCGACCACAGTTATCAGTGGAAAAGGAGAAGGCATCGTGCTGGCCGTAGGAACGGATACGCTGTACGGAGGATTTACCAAACCGGATTCCGAAGATAAAAATGCTTTTCAAAAAGGAGCCAATTCCATTGCCTGGGTCATGATCCGGTTTATGGCAGTTCTGGTTCCCATTGTATTTCTTATATTGGGAATCACAGGTGGAAAGTGGCTGGAATCCTTTGCATTCGCACTGTCTGTAGCGGTAGGGCTGATGCCGGAAATGCTCCCCATGGTCATCACCGCCTGCCTTGCAAAAGGAAGCCTTGCCATGGGTAAAAAACAGACCATCATCAAAGATCTGAACGCCATGCAGAGCTTTGGAAGCATGGATGTGCTTTGTATGGATAAAACAGGAACACTGACCAATGAAAGTATCCTGCTGGAATATTATATGGATATCCTGGGCAATGAAAATACAGAAGTCCTGGATCTGGCTTATCTGAACAGTTCCTATCATTCCGGCGTCTGCAATCCCATTGACAATGCCATTCTTGCCTGTAAATCCATGCCAGGCAGGGAAATCCATTATGCCAAGCTTCTGACAGAATATCAGAAGGCAGATGAAATCCCCTTTGACTATACCCGTAAGTTTGTCAGTACCCTTGTGCAGGACAATACCGGAAACAGCCATCTGATTATGAAAGGGGATATTGCACACATCCTTTCCCGATGCAGTCATGTAGAATATCGAGGAACACGACTTCCTATGGAGAAAGATGCCAGACAAAGCGTATTTTCTGTGGTAGGGGAAATGCTGCAGGATGGGATGAAGGTTATTGCTGTGGCTCGGAAAAATGTGGGAACACTAAGAGAAATCACACCTGACGATGAAAAGGATATGACTTTGGTTGGCTATCTGTCTTTCTTTGATGCTCCAAAACAGACTGCAGGCGAATCTGTAACAGCACTGAAGAGATTAAAAGTAATCCCGAAGATCCTGACCGGAGACCAGGCAGCCATTGCACTCTCCGTCTGCCGCCGGGTTGGAATCTCTGCGGAACATATCCTGACTGGCACCCAACTGGATGAAATGACAGACTGTGAACTAAAAAAGGTGGTAGAAGAAACCCATGTTTTTGCAGAGCTTACTCCCGGTCAGAAAGTGCGTCTGGTTTCTGCACTCAAAGATAATGGTCATACCGTTGGATTTCTTGGGGATGGGGTCAACGACATCCCGGCACTGAATGAGGCAAATGTGGGGATTTCTGTAGATACAGCAGTGGACGCCGCCAAAGATGCTGCTGATGTTGTACTGCTGCAAAAAGACTTAAATGTATTGGAGCAGGGTGTCCTGGAAGGGCGAAAGACTTTTACCAATATGCTGAAGTATATTAAAATCACTGCAAGTTCCAACTTTGGAAATATTTTTTCCATCATTTGTGCCAGTGCATTTTTACCGTTTCTTCCTATGACCTCCATCCAGATCCTTCTTCTGAATCTGTTATATGATACGCTGTGTATCGTACTTCCCTGGGACAATGTAGATGAGGAAGAAATACTGTCCCCAAGAGACTGGTCCGGCAAGACACTGAAGCAGTTTATGCTTTCTTTCGGACCGATCAGTTCCCTGTTTGATATTGTGACTTTCCTGTTTTTATATTATTTCCTATGCCCTGCTCTATGCGGAGGGACAACTTACCTGCAGCTTACCGATCCTTCCCTAAAACTTCAGTACGCTGCTTTATTCCAGACAGGCTGGTTTTTAGAGTCCATGTGGACACAGGTTTTGATCCTGCATTTCCTGCGTACTGCCAAAATCCCGTTTCTCCAAAGCAGGGCATCTGCACCGGTCATCTCTATCACTTTGGTGGGGATTCTTGCTTTTACAGCCCTTACGTCTACCAGTGGGGCATCACTGTTTGGACTGACAAAATTACCGCTTTGGTATTTTGCCTTTTTGCTACTTGTGGCATTTTTCTATATGCTGCTAAGTTCCGTAACCAAATATTTTTATAAGAATAAATATCAAGAGTTGATTTAAAGGAGGCGTTCATGATGAAAAAGAATATCAGTTATATTCCCATGGATCATACCCTTGAAATCTGGCTCTTGGAAAAATTATTAAGGGAACCGCCGGAAAGTGCTTATACAAAAGAGCTTCTTTCCGGTATTCAGGATATGATAAGCGGAGAAGTATCCTCGCTGTTATTAGGAGCCTTAGAAGATAAAGAGGTGGCCATTGGTGTACACTCGGATGAACTTCTGATCGGTGATCTGGAAATTCATCCAAGGAGCCGGAAAGTCCTGATGAAAGGTTCTGAAATCAGCCTGACACCAAAGGAATTCGATATTTTGTATTTTCTGGCTAAGAATCGTGGAGAAGTATTTACAAAAGAACAGATTTACCGTGCAGTATGGGAGGAGGATTATCTTCTGGATAACAGCAACATCATGGCTTTTATCCGGAAACTGCGAAAAAAGATTGAACCTGCCCCGGATTCTCCCACATACATTTTAACCATCTGGGGGATTGGTTATAAATTTAATGATGAGTTATAAGAAAGGCGGACTGAGACCATTTTAGTTTCAGCCCGTCTATTTTCTTGCCAAATCGCATGAAAATCGCAAGACTTTAGACATAGGATTCCTCGGCTGTTTTTTATATACTTTTCGTGGTCAAAGAAACGTATCCAGAAATAAGGTAATGATTCATGCCAATTGGGAGGTGTTGCAATTGAAGAGAAAACGAAAAGATTTGAAAGGGGCAATCCTTTTTGCTCCCTACCCCATATTTACAATCCTATGCGGTTATCTGGGCTGGCATTTCTCTGGATATAGAATGATTATCTTTCAGTTTTGGTATCAGGTAAGCGCTATGGTCTGGGTTATTCTTGCTACCACTATGATTGTACTTATCACCAAACTTTTGAAACTGACAAAACGAAGCAACCGCTTCTATCACTAAAAGGAGGATCAGACAATGAACTTTACCTGCATTTTTTTTGGATTCCTATTTACCTTTGCCGGTCTTTGGTTTGCCTTTGGAAAGGGCTACCTCCATCTTTCCCTATGGAAAAATATGCCGCAAAAAGAGAAGGATAAACTTCGAATTGTCCCTCTTTGCCGTAATATCGGAGGAATCATTACCTTAAACGGTGTCATCTTTCTGGTAAAAGGATTTTTGCCCTTATTTTCAAACCACTGGTTTGTATCTGCAATGATTGTATGGATGATACTTGCCGGCTTAGATGTCTGGTATATCGAAAAAAGCAACCGATACCGCAGACCGTAATTCCCATTGCGGTTTTACATAGATAGCTTTTAAAGATTGTGAGGTGAAAGACATGGACTCTGAAGGCAGTCCACGAAGGCAGAGAATATTGTATGAGTGTCCACAGATTCCGTGTCCCTCATAGAATCTTCCTTGCCCCTACAAAAATTCAAGGAGGTAAGACCAATGAACAAAAAAGAAAATCGTATGGCTGTTCGCCAGACTGTAGAAAAGGCAGTCATCCGTGACGAACAGAACCGTCGCATCCAATCTGCAGCAACCAACCCGGTAAAAGAGGTTTTAAAAATCTTTCATACCACACTTAGGGGGTTAGAAGCAGATACCGTATCCGTAAACCGTTCCAAATACGGTACGAACAAAGTCACCCACGAAAAAAAGAAATCCCTAGCAAAACGTGTGGCGGGTGCATTTATCAACCCTTTTACTGCTATTTTATTTTGCCTTGCTTTTGTTTCCACGATTACGGATATGATTTTCCCGTATTTTTCACTCTTTGGAAGCGTACCAGAGGACTTTGATTTTTTGACAGTCGTTATCATTTTAACTATGGTATTTATTTCCGGTACCCTTCGCTTTGTGCAGGAATCCCGCAGCGGAAATGCGGCGGAAAAGCTGCTTGCAATGATCACAACCACCTGTACCGTCACCCGCATAGGACAGGAAAAAACAGAGATACCCATGGATGACCTGGTGGTAGGTGATATTGTCCATTTATCTGCTGGGGACATGATTCCGGCAGATGTCCGTATCCTGGATGCAAAAGATCTATTTGTCAGCCAGGCAAGCCTTACCGGAGAAAGTGAGCCGGTTGAAAAGCTCCCTCATGTAAGCCCACATAAGGACAGTGTAACGGATTACACCAATATTGCATTTATGGGCAGTAATGTAATCTCCGGAAGTGCAACGGCTGTCGTTATCTGTGTCGGAGATCATACACTGTTTGGCTCTATGGCCGCTGCTGTTGCCGGAGAAGCTGTGGAAACCAGTTTTACAAAAGGTGTCAATGCTGTGTCATGGGTACTGATCCGTTTTATGCTGGTTATGGTTCCACTGGTATTCTTTGTGAATGGCATTACAAAGGGGGATTGGCTGGAGGCTTTCCTATTTGGGATTTCCATTGCAGTAGGACTCACACCGGAAATGCTTCCGATGATTGTAACCACCTGTCTTGCAAAAGGCGCTGTTTCCATGAGTAAAAAACAAACGATTGTAAAAAACCTCAATTCCATTCAGAATTTTGGTGCTATGGATATCCTCTGCACAGACAAGACAGGGACACTGACACAGGATAAGGTGGTATTGGAATATCATCTCAATGTAAATGGAGAAGATGATACCAGAGTCCTTCGTCATGCCTATCTGAACAGTTATTTTCAGACAGGATATAAAAATCTCATGGATCTGGCTATTATCCATAAAACAGAGGAGATGGAAGCGGCAGATAAACGTCTGATTGACCTGTCCGAAACCTACGTCAAGGTGGATGAGATTCCCTTTGACTTTAAACGCCGCCGTTTATCCACTGTGGTACAGGATAAAAACGGAAAGACACAGATGGTAACAAAAGGTGCTGTGGAAGAAATGCTTTCGATCTGTAGCTTTGCAGAATGTGACGGGCATGTACAACCTCTGCGTGATGAAGTGCGGAGCCGGATTTTGAAAACTGTAGATGGATTAAATGAAAAAGGCTTTCGTGTTTTGGCTATCGCCCAAAAGAGCAACCCATCTCCAGTAGGAGCTTTTGGTGTTAAAGATGAATGCGATATGGTGCTGATTGGTTATCTGGCATTTTTAGATCCACCAAAAGAGTCTACTGCCGATGCTATCCAGGCATTGAAAAACCATGGGGTCCTTACCAAAATCCTCACAGGTGATAATGAAAAAGTAACCCGAACCATCTGTAAACAGGTCGGACTGAAGGTTCGCAATATGCTCCTGGGTTCTGATCTGGAACACATGAATGATGCGGAACTTGCCAGGGCGGCAGAAACCACCGATGTATTTGCGAAACTGACACCGGAGCAGAAAGCCCGTATTGTTTCTGTTCTTCGTGAGAATGGTCATACCGTTGGATTTATGGGTGATGGAATCAATGATGCTGCTGCCATGAAATCTGCGGACATCGGAATCTCCGTAGATACAGCGGTAGACGTGGCGAAAGAATCGGCAGACATCATTCTTTTAGAAAAAGATCTGATGGTTTTGGAGCAGGGCATCATTGAAGGTCGGAAAACCTATGCCAACATGATCAAATACATCAAAATGACGGCTTCCTCCAATTTTGGAAATATGTTTTCCGTACTGGCTGCATCGGCTCTTTTACCATTCCTGCCAATGGAAAGTGTACATTTGATTTTCCTGAACCTGATCTACGACCTGTCCTGTACGGCAATCCCATGGGACAATGTAGATGAAGAGTTTATTGCCAAACCACGAAAATGGGATGCCTCCAGTGTAGGCAGTTTTATGATCTGGATTGGACCAACCAGCTCCATCTTTGATTTTACTACTTACATTTTCATGTACTTTGTATTCTGCCCGTTCTTTGTATCCAAGGGTATCCTGTTCAATGACCTGCCGGCCCATTTTAGCGGAGCAGAACTGACAGCTATGCAGACACAGTATATCGGAATGTTCCAGGCTGGCTGGTTTGTAGAATCTATGTGGAGCCAGACATTAGTGATCCACATGATCCGTACACCGAAGCTCCCATTTATCCAGAGCCGGGCATCTGCTCCTGTGACATTCCTTACGATGACAGGGATTACGATTCTGACCATCATACCATTTACGATATTTGGAAAGCTTCTTGGGTTTGTGGCACTGCCAGCAGCATACTTTGCATATCTGCTTCCGTGTATCTTATTGTATATGATTTTGGCAACAAGCTTGAAAAAGGCTTATGTCCGTCACTTTGGCGAATTGCTTTAAGGGGGTGTAACAATGAACTGGAAAGAACTTTGGATGACACTTTTTGGAACTACGGAATGGCTTGGTCTGAACATAGGATTCTGGGTGGCATTAGCTGCTGTATTACTAATTGTAATTCTTATGAATGTCCTATTTTGGTCTATGAAGCCGAAAACAGACACAAAAAACTGTCCTAATAAAAAAGAGGCATAAAAGAAGCAGGGGAGATACACAAATTTTCGTGGAGTCTCCCCTCATGTATTTTCTTTCAGTGCAACACAACATACTGTATTTTTATTATTGACCTTCGCTATATCTTGTGTTACTATGATATTGTATTTAAGTTTTGTGTTATCCCTTTATAGGGTGTCTGGATACTATCTCCAGTACACATGCAGTTTAAGTTGGAAAATCGTGTCATTATAATGCCGTTTTATACGGTGCTATAATGGCACTTTTTTTATTTATCACTATTTTATCGCCCAAAGGGCAGAAAGGAGAATTTTTATGTCATCTATTATCATTGCAACAGGAAGGGTAACTGCCGATCCGGTTATGCAACAAGCAAAGAACTCCGGAACTGAATACATCAGTCTGGGGCTTGCTACCAACCAGAGAGGTCAAAACGGAAAGGAAGAACCCATCTTCTATCAGTGTTACTGCAACAAGTTTCTTGCAGATCGACTGATAAAAGCCGGTGTCAAAAAATCAACGTGTCTTATGGTCTACGGAGATTTAGAACTCCATCCGTATATTCACCAGAAAGGCAATAATGCAGGTCAAGCAGCTATCACGCCGCAAATTATGGTAAAGGACTGGCAGTTCTTACCTGCGAATCGTAATGATACCAATGCAGCAACACCTGTACCGGGGAATCCAATGGTCGGAAATCCGAATGTTCCACCAGTACCAGCAAACGGTGCTACTTATAATGGAAACCCGGCAATGGGAATGAATCCTTCCGGTACCGTGCCTACTGGCGCAATGCCAGTCAATAACAATATGATGCCACAGGCCGCACAACAGATGTCTTATGCTCCGGCAGGGGGATCGGCTTATGCACCACAGGGATTTACGGCTGGCAATGTATCTGGTGATGGATTTACCAATATTCCGGAAAATACACCACCACAGCAGCTTCCATTCCCGTAAATTATCAAAGATCCCTAAAATGAAGGAATTGCGACTTTCCAGTATCTACTGGTCTGCTGCAATTCCTTTTTCTATTGAAACAAACATGGAGGAAATGAAGTGAATACACAAAAGAAATTTCTTAAAGTTCTAAGTATGCTCACAATAATTTTGTTAATTGCAACTATATTCATACCAGGAAATGGAAATCGTAATGCAGTCGCAAGTATCGGAATCCTTGGCATCCTGCTGCTATTTCTTTCCACACTTCTTCCCAAAATCCATAAACTGACTCTAAACCTACTCAAAAACCAGGGCAAAACAAGCCCTTGGTCTTCTTTGAAATCATCTGAGCCAGTTTCCGAAACAGAAGAATTGCTTTGGAGACAAATCAGCTATCAGATTACCGACAAACTACAGGCTGCATTTCCAAATGCAACATGGGAATTCCAAAAGCAGCCATCCATGAAGCAGCTTCTTTGCGGAAATCCCATACGTCTGAGAACCTTTCATACGGAGGACTACAACTTTGCGGAAGCACGTATGAACCAATACGGATATCTGGAACTTCAAATGCTGACCATTGCCAGCCTCAAAAAGACTGTCACAGTTACCGATGAGGACGATGTTCCTTTTGCTGATCCGGAATCCTGGTATTCCTTAATTGGCAAGAAAAAACTGGAGAACCTTATCGGACAGCTCCATGCGAAAGGACACCATAAACTCTATATTAATGAAAACGGGCAAATTTACATCCAAAATGGTGATACAGCGGAAATCAAGGATTGTTTTGATTATTTCCCGCCACGAAACTATTGGGATATTCTCATTTCCATCTTCCAAAAAGATGAATTGACCGCAAAAGAAAAGGACCAGGCACTAGAATTATCCTGGATAAAAGAATAAAGGAGGAAATACTATGCCAAATACAAACTTTGTCCCTAACTGGACTTTTGAAAGAACGCTACCATCTCCATTTGACAGCTATTCCGGGAAAAGTGCAGTGATGAAAGACATCGCTTCCAAATATTGTAATCAGCCTAAAAAACGGGCTACTCTCCATTCTGCTACTTTGCAGGCAGTTTTTTCTTATATGGATTTGGAAAATCCACCTGCTGGAAAAGCAGAGGAAGAACTCGGAGCCATTGGAAGCCAAGCAAACAATTTTACAATCGCAGAATATCCAAGCCGTACCGGGTTGCTGCATGTAGTGGTCTACAACCGTATGACTGGGAAATTTATAGCCGGAAAGTATGAAAAACCTTTGGATCTGGACAGTAAACCAGAGCCATATCAGTTTAAAAAAGATGAAGATTCCGGAAGTGCTCTTTATTTTGCTTTAATGCCTACGTTTCTTTCTGATGACGAATTCAATGAAAAATATCAGGAATTAAAGCAACACCGTGATGACGGTTTTCCTGACCTGCCCAAAGCTGCAGAAACGGCTGCGGTTCTTTGTGATAATGTGTACCGCAGGATCCGTTATGGTGATTCCCTTCCTATCGGGAACATCAAAGTTGACACTCCTGCAAATGGCGTACTCCAAAGACTTACACCACTGAATATCCAAAAAGGTGTTTATGCACCAACGGAAATTATCCAGGGTGCCTTTCAGGTATTAAAAGGTGGACATCACTATACTGCTTCCGCCGTTTCAATTCCCAAAGAAGATTTTGTCGATAAATACATCCTGTCCAATTCTCGGACATTAACTCCCCAAGAAGAATCAACCGTTCCTATTCTCGAAGATTGGTATGTAATCCCAAAAGAAATCCAAAGAATATGCGAACATGCCAAATTAACAACTGACAGCAAGCAGCCTATGCGGAATTTTATGCTCCGTGGGCCTGCTGGAACAGGAAAGACCGAAGGTGCCAAAGCCATTGCTGCAGGACTTCACCTGCCTTACCGATGCATCACCTGCTCGGCAAATACAGAAATTTTTGACCTTCTTGGACAGATTTTACCTGATGTAGATGAAAAACAGCTTTCTTTGGTAGGGGAACTGCCCTCTTTTCAAGACATTACCCTCGATCCGGCTACTGCCTATGAAAAATTAACGGGTACTTATGATGAAAAGGTATCAGAAAATACAGTTTATGAAGAATTGATCCATCATATATCTGAGGAAATGAAGCAGAAACAAGCTGCTACCTCCAGCAGCCAACAGTTCCGCTATGTGGATACACCACTGGTTGAAGCCATCCGAAACGGCTATCTGGTAGAAATACAGGAGCCTACGGTGATTGCCAATCCTGGTGTACTGGTAGGGCTTAATTCCCTGTTGGACCGTTGTAACAGTGTATTTCTGCCAAACGGGGAAGTCATCCATCGGCATCCGGATACTACCATTGTAGTCACAACTAATCATGACTATGCCGGCTGTCGTCCCATGAACCAGTCTGTCATTTCAAGGATGAATATGGTCATAGATATGGATGAACCGGATGAAGAGACCATGGTAGAGCGTGTTCTTGCTATTACCGGATGTTCCGATAAAAAATCAGTACGTACCATGACACAGATTGTACGTTCCATCGCACAGTATTGTCAGGATAACCTGATAACAGATGGCTGCTGTGGAGTCCGGGAATTAATTGCCTGGGTTCAGTCTTTTATGGTATGTGGCGATATACAGGAAGCTGCTCATTATACCATTTTATCTTCCGTCACTGCCGATTCTGAAAGCCGTATCGAAATTGAAGGTTCTTGCTTGGATACAGTTCTTGCATCATAACACACTATTGAGGAACACCTTTTATACCGAAGCCGAACTACGCAAAACTCTGGCAGAAAATCTCGTTTATTTAAGAAAATCCAAGCAGACGAAACTCTCTCAGAAAGCCGTAGCAAGACTTCTGCATCTACCGGAAAAAACAATTATGAACTATGAAAATGGGCATACGCTTCCATCTGCTTACGCCGTCTTTCGGTTAGCCCAGTATTACGGCTGTACAATGGAAGATCTCCTAACCCAAAATATGAAAAAGAAAGAAAGGTGAAGAAATTGAATAACACTCAAAAAGCTTTAAAAAGAATGATCCGGGATACGGAGTCAAAAATCACTGATGAAGAACTCTTTCTTTCATCGGCTTTCCAAAAATACCAAACATCTCTGGCGAAAGCGGCTACTGGCCGTTCTCGCTATGGACTTCAGGTACTTATGGAATGGGACAGTTCTGAAAATGCAGACATCGCTTATACAGATAATTATAAAATTCACTGTAACGCCGCAAACTCGATAACCCAAAGCTTTCCTTCCCGATTTCTACGTTCACAAAGCCTGACAGGATTGACCGGACATGAAATCGGACATCTGCGTTACTCTGATTTTGCATCACTACAGCTTTATCTGACCAATATGGAAAATGGTTCCTTCTATCCAGAAGCACCAGACAATCTTCCTTCTGGATACAAGGCAAATCTGCAGGACATCTTAGATGCCATGGAAGAAAAAGATAACGCAACGTGTCTGACGCTATCCCGCTGTGCTGCACAGTTTAATAATATACTGGAGGACATCTACATTGAAGCCCGGATGTGTGAAGAATATCCCGGAACTTTTAAGCAGGGAATACAGATCAATAATCTGCGGATGTCTGAATTGATTCCTTCTATACAGGAACAAATTGACTGTGGCTATCAGCCGTTTTCCATCATGAGTAATTTGATTTTGTCTTATTGCCGGACTGGTAATATAAATAACCGCACGAATTATTCCGGAGAATACACGGACACACTCTCAGACTGCATGGATTATATTGACGATGCCTTAATTGCCACACAGGGGAAAGAACGCTTCCTTGCTTCCAACTATCTTTTAGTACTTTGCTGGAACTACATTCAGCCTATGGTAGAGCAAACCAGAGAATCTTTAAAAAAGCAGGATAGTACCCAAGTTGGCGATGCTCTGGAGGATCTGCTGCGGAAAGAATCAGGTAGCGGATCTCCTCTTCCAACTGGTAAAAACGGAGGAATCCCCAAAAACATTCCAGGTCCTACAGAAAAATCAAAAACTCCTATAACCTGTGACTTATCTAACCTTGATCCAAATTACAGGCAAGATGCGATTAACCAGGCAGAAAAAGTACTGCAAGAAGAAGGGGGCAGAATTGAACTTGCTAAAACTACAGCAATATTAGATGGAAATAATCCAGGAATCACATACGCATCACAGTATGCCGGTTCCGGTTATGAAAATGCAGCGAATGATCTTGCACGCATCCTAAATGATGTTGCTACGGAAAAAGCCCAAAATGATTATGAACAGGAATTAACAGAAGACTTGCAAAAATCGGCGGATGAAATACATTACGGAAATGCCCATGCAGGCATCCATGTAACAATCCACCGCATCAATCCCGTTTCCGACTTTTTTATCAAATCTTATCAAACAGTTGCTCCCCCTCTTTTGCGGACCTCCAAAAGGCTGCAAAGTTCCATTCTTCCTTTATTAAAAGAAGAGGCAGAAGGCGGGAAACAAAAAAACCTGTTATTTGGTAAAAGGCTGGATATGCGGGCTTTACACCGAAAGGACGGCGGTATCTTTACCAGAACCAGGCTACCGGATGAAGAACAAAAACTTTCCGTGGGACTTTTGGTTGATGAAAGTGGTTCTATGGGCTGGGGAGATCGTATTACCCATGCCCGGAAAACTGCAATCGTGCTGTATGATTTCTGTACGAGCCTGGGAATTCCTATTACCATTTATGGGCATTCTACAGATTCCAAGGGTGTTGCTTTGTATTCCTATGCTGAATTTGATTCTCTGGATGCCTCTGACCGTTACCGGCTGATGGATATGTCTGCCCGTAATGGCAACCGGGATGGAGCTGCACTTCGTTATGTTGCGGAACACCTGGCAAAGCGTCCGGAATCACAAAAACTCCTCATCATAATCTCTGACGGACAGCCCGCAGATTGTGGGTACAGTGGTACGGAAGCAGAAGCAGATCTTCGTGGTATCAAGAATGAATATCGTAAACGTGGCATTGTGATCTTTGCTGCAGCAATTGGTGATGACAAAGAAAACATCCGCAGAATCTATCAGGATGGTTTTTTAGATATTACCAAATTAGAAGATTTACCCAAAAATATGACACAGCTTGTAAAACAATATTTGAAATAGAAAGAAGGAAAACATACATGAGTGAAAATTATCAAAACTCAATTACAGATCAGATATGCAAAGTCCAGACCAGTAAAAAATTAATTGCACTGTATGACCGCCTCCGCTACACAAGTTATAACAGCTATGCACAGCTTCATGCAAAAGGAGAATTTGAAGAAAATGGTCATAAAGTTCACTCCCTTATTGGAATCTCCATACAGGATTACTCTAGTGGTACCGGTGATAAAAATATTATCACCCGTTTTCATCTGGCACCCGAACAAATTCAATTTCTGCTGTCCAGAGTTACCGCTGGCTTTCCTGAATTTGAATGGTCACAAAGTAAAATATTTGGTGTGCCGGATGGCAATGGCTATTCTACTGCACAACAGTTTTTTATTTCCCGCCACGTATATAACAACCAGCAGGAAATACTGACCAGTCCATGGAGAATTCAAATTAATAACGGAAAAGGTATCAAGAAAAAGAATCATAACGGCGGCACTTATATGCAGGCTCAAAGTTTTATCTCTGAAAAAAGTGCTTTTATACAATTGACAGATATGGATTTTTATATGCTGTTAAAACGTGCTGATTCCTATATCGTAAATTGGGAAGCCTATGTTGCATCCTTCCTGATTCAAAACGGCAAACAACAGCTTAAAAAGCAACAGGAAGCAAGAATGGCACAAAATATACAGCCACAGCCAGATGAAATGACTTCCTATATGCAGGGACAGCCACAAGAGCAATATCTGAATGGTATGTATGTCGCTTAAAGAATTTCAACAAAGAAGCAGCCGAAAAGACTGCTTCTTTTTATAAAGGAAAGGAGATCTCTATGGATTATGCTACAACACTAAATATTGACCAACAAGGGCGGATCATTATTCCTGCCAAAGTAAGAAAAGCCCTACAGCTTCATACAGGCGATGTATTGATGCTGGAAGCTGACACACGCAACATCTGTCTTCGTAAATGCGACTCCCATATCCCTATGGATATCCGGTTAGACAGTTTCCTGGATATTTTACATAGTAATGTCCCTTGCCGGATCCTGTTATGTAATCATTCCAAAATCATTGCTTCCAAGAATTATCATACAGCACTTAATATGCCTGTAACAGAAAGTATTCAAAGGCTTCTGCAACAGGGAAAGATGAAATTATTCTCTGATAAGGAACGCATATACCCTACTATGACAGGAAAATATCCCATATCAGCCTTTTTCCCTATTTCTAAAAAAGACGAATTTGGTGAAACGTTGGGACTTTTACTGTGTACAAAAAATCAACAGCCTTTCAGCGAAATGGATTTAGGCTGTGCCAAAATGACTGCAGCGGCGATTTCCCGCTACATCCAACAAAATTATGAAAGGAAGGTGACATAAAATGAATGACTTACTGCTGCAACGGGCAGCACAACTATTGGAAGCTGAATTTGGTCCCCAATGGCGTACTGTCGCTGACATGCTTGGAACGGAAGGATTGCGAAAACGTGTAGGAAAGGAACTGACTTCTTTCATGGCATACCCAGAACGAGGGGATGGCGGAAACAACCAGTGGCGTGGCAACTGTTCTCCCGAAGTGGTAGCAGCGCTTCTACGCTATTGCCTGGACGATAAGCGATATTACGGAAAAGATACCAGCACCTTTACCCTCTTAGATCCCATGAGTGGATCCGGGACTTCAAAGGCGGCGGCAGACCGTTATCAGGTACGCTCCCTTCTCTATGATCTAAACCCGGCACCTGCTTATGGAAAAGGTAACTGGAATGCTCTCAAAGATGAAGTAGAGGATTCCGCTGATCTCATCTTTTTCCATCCGCCCTACCACAACATGATTCAGTATTCCGGAAATATCTGGGGAAAGCCTCACCCGGATGATCTGTCCCGCTGTGAAAACTATTCGGATTTTCTAGAAAAATTAAATCACTGTATCCGGAAATTTTTCCTGGCACTTCGGAAAGGCGGAAGGCTTGCCATACTGGTAGGCGATATCCGGCTCCGTGGTAAGTTCTATAGTATGCAGAATGATTTAATGCGGATGGGCGACTTTGAATCTTTTCTGGTAAAAGGACAGTTCAACTGTGTTTCCGACAACCGGACATACAAGAAGCCTTTTATTCCTATTGTGACAGAATATGCTCTGTTGCTGAAAAAAACGGATTCTTTCATTATCCCCTTCAGCATCCGGCAAGAAGGTGTGTTTTCTGTACAAAATACAGATATTCTTGCACTGACTTGGCATCATCTAATCCGGATGACAATGGAGAGTATTGGAGGAAGAGGGGCTTTAAAAGACCTGTACGCTTTATTAAAGGAACACCCAAAAGCGAAAAAGAATCCGCATTATCAGGAACGTATCCGTGCCACCTTATATGAACACCCAGACGAATATATCCCTGTATCGAAAGGATATTTTCGTTTGAGTTACCCTGTTACATAAAAACGAGCCATGAAAAACAGATTCTCTATGGCGATACAAAAGGAGTGTGAACACTATGACAAATCGAAAGCACCATGTGAAAGATAAACAAATAACAACACTCTCTGGATGGTTTCATTCTCCGCTACGGGTTGGAGAACGTGCTATTATTTCTGGGGTCAATGGTTTCTCTATTCTGACATCTCCTATCCTAACGATTTTGGAAGTATCTAAGGACAGTGTCATTTTTGAAACAGAAAATACCATTTACCATCTGGTTCTTATACCAGAAACCGTATCGGAAGTGATGTGTGCTTGAATAACATATATGAACTAGGAAGCAGCCTTTGTGAATTGCTCTCCACTTTAAAGAAAAACCGGGAATACGTTCCACTTGAAATTTTACAAACACAGTATCGGGTTCCTTATGAAACCCTAAAAAAGCAAATTGGTGATACAGCGACAGCTTTTGTAAAAGAAATTACATTATCAAAGCTTATGATAAATCCAGATGTATCTCTGGAACAGCAGATTTCTGTTATCCAACAGACCATTACAACATCCGGGATGCTCAAAGAAATGAGCTATACCTTATCAAAACTGTATGATGTGGAACTACTGCACAGGCAGGCATTAAAATTAAGGACATATATTGAAGATGCTCTATATCCATATATTGCCCTTCAGGATTGCCTTGTGGTTGATATGGAACGTATAGAGGATACGCCAATTATCTACAATACCATTACCCAAATGGTTTATGAGAATGGGCAATGGAGTAAACAGGATTTGGATCTGAACGGGAAACTATTACTCTATGTAAAATCCAGTTCTCCTATGCCTGCAACAACAGAACAAATAAACAATGGATTCTAAATTCAAAAATTATTATGTCAAGAAGGGAAACTTTTGTGGGTTTCCCTTTTTACGAAAATAATTTCAGTTGTTCATATTCTGCTGTCCGATTCAACGGTATGGGCTTCTTAGCAAGAATAATTTCTACCGCTGCATCCTCCATAATCCAATCTTCCAGTTCTTGTCGTTCCAAAAGCAATGGCATCCGTTCATGCACCGGTGCTACGGAAGCATTTGCCTGTGTAGTCAGAATAACAAAACGATTTTGGCCATTATAGATTTGATAACACCCTGCCATAAATAATGTGGCATCCTGCTTTGGACTTTGAAAAGTATATTTTTCTTTGTTTTTACTCCATTCGTAAAAGTGACGGGCGGGAATCACACATCTTCGATGTAGCACACTTTCTCGAAAGGTCTTCTTGTCTAGTATCGCCTCTGCCCTTGCATTGATAAGCAGTCCCTTTCCCTGGAATCCCGGAAAGCCCCACTGCATCTGCCTTGCAGCCACTTCCCTACACTCCTTTGTAAGTACAACTGCAGATTCAGACGGATGGATGTCCTGCCCATGCTCTATCTTTAAACGCTGGTCCAGTTTCTTTACAATCTTCTCAATCTCCTGTGAAGTTTCATCATCCACATAATATCTTCCGCACATTTTCTGTCCTCCTTTTTCCTATTTTACTTCATCCCTGGGTATCTTATACAACCAGTTTCCATGCACAATCCTCCGGACAAAAGAGGAGCACAAAATTGATTTGTTTTCCCAAAAGTACCGCCTGACATCTATACTTCCAGTTCACAATCCCCGCATACCACTGTTTTTCTACAGTCAGAACCTGGATATGATTGATCTGGATAATCTCTTCATCCTCCCCTTTTACCTTCAACATCAATGGCAAAGATTTTCCGGTAGCTGTGAACCAGCACTGGACTGCCACCTCATGATAGGTTCCGGATAAAGGCTCCTGCTCTGTATGCTCTGTATTTATTCCGATTCCAAATGCCACCGTTTCTTCCCCCTTCCCGCTATTCTGTCTTTAATTTCTCATAGTCCACAGACCGTTTTTCCCGTGAAATGCCACCACTCATGTGATCAATACACCCACCTAAAAAAGCCGCACGTATTACCGAATCATTCCCATACCGTTTTCTGATCTGATCTATCGTTTCATCCATTTTTTCCAACTTCTCATAATCATTCGTATCAAATAGATCCAATTGCCTCATATTCACCTGATCCTTGATGCGGCTGGTATGGATTCCCAGATGCCGGATGGGTGTCCCATCCCAGAGCTGGTCAAATAACTGGCAGGCACACTGATGAATCTCTTTCGTAATATTGGTTGCGTTCTGAAGCGTCATCTGGTGACTGGCATAACTGAGATCATAATTCTTAATCCCTACTGCAATCACTTCTGCCCTGACTCCTGCTCCACGAAGTCTGCTTCCTACTGTCTCTGCCAAAGCCAACAGCACCAATTTTGCTGTAGATGCATCTGTCACATCAAAAGGAATCGTTGTAGAATTGCCGTATCCCTTATTGGCAGGCGGGGCAGACTGGACTACAGACACATCAATCCCATTTGCAAACCCCCAGACAACTTCCCCATGTTTCTTCAAATGTTGTTTTAAGTAACTCGGATCACTCTTTGCCAAATCTCCTATGGTCCGAATTCCCAACTTGAAAAGTGTCTTTGTTGTTGCCCGTCCTACAAAAAACAAGTCGCTTACCGGCAATGGCCACATCTTTTTCTGTAACTCAGACTTCCATAGTGTGTGCACTCTGTCGGGCTTCTGAAAATCACTTGCCATCTTAGCTAACAGTTTATTCTCTGAAATACCGATATTCACTGTAAATCCAAGCTGTTCCTTAATCTGTCTCCGCATCTTCTCCGCTGCTTCCACTGGTGTCCCCCAAAGCAATTCCGTTCCAGTCATATCTACAAACGCCTCATCTATCGAGTATTGTTCCACTGCGGGAGAATACTCTTGCAAAATTCCCATAAAAGCTTTGGAACACATCTCATACAATCCATAATTCGGCGGCACTAAGATAAGATTTGGACATTTCTGTTTTGCTTCCAAGATTGATTCACCTGTCTGTATCCGATATTTCTTTGCTGGAATGGATTTTGCCAAAATAATTCCATGACGCATCGCCATATCCCCACCTACCGCCGACACCTGTTCTCTTAAATCGCCTTTCCATCCCAAATGATGCAGCCGATATACCGCTTCCCAGGACAAAAAGGCAGAATTTACATCTATATGAAAAATCACTTTTCCCAAACTCACGTTCCCCTCCTTTATATCTCATTATATAGAACATACGTTCTGAAATCAAGAGATAATATTTTCCATAAGTTAAATGAATTTTTAAATTCTACCTTGCAAGAGTAAATTCTATACCTGTAGAAATTACTTCTGCATGGATTTTTCCTTCTTCTTTTTATA
>NZ_FMUW01000035.1:0-26064 GCF_900101315.1 Blautia sp. SF-50 | reverse complement strand
ACAGAGTATTGTGCTCTGCGAAAGAGCAGAAATACCGGCATGGACATGTAATGAGCAGTGCCTGTTTTTGACTGCCATAGCATACAAGAAGGAGGTTTGAAGTATGATACATAATCATTCATCTGGAAAACACCGTCTGTGGAGGAAGGTCCTCTCAGTCTGTATTGCGTTTGCAATGATCTGCAGTGTTTCCATCTCAGCGTTTGCGGTAGAGGCCAGCAGTGAAACAGCCAATGAAAATATTGAAACAGTACAGTCCGGATCCGCAGAGGAAGCAGAAGAGCTGACAGCCACAGAAGCGGAAAATGATCAGTCGGTGGATGAATTACAACCGGAAGAACCTGCGGTGACAACCGGAGATGAAAATACAGAGGAACCGACAGATGTTATCGAAGCTCCATCTGAGGATCCGGAGCAGCCGGAAGAGCCATCCGTAGAGCCTGGCGAAGAGCCAATCCAGCCAGCAGATCCGACCGTGACCGAACAGCCGGAGGAGCCGACCGTGACCGAACAGCCCGAAGAACCAGCTGCGACACCGGCGGGAGATGCAGATGCATCGGTAGATGAGGTGCAGGATGTGGAGCTGGAAGCGCAGGCGGATGCACAGACAGTACAGGATATAGAGCAGAAGCAAGATCCGGTAGCGGTGCAGGAACGAAGGGGTAGTTATAACAACTATACCGGAATAGCAGCTATCTATTATCTGGCTACACCAGATGGCATTCCGGAAAGTAATGATACCCAATATTGGGCACCAGAATCAGACAAGAGCAAATTATTTGGAAAAATTAATACTAAGGGGGCAAAATGGGAAAAGGTTGATAACAAGGATAAAAATATTAGGGAAAATGTGAGCAATCATGTTAGTACATGGCCAGATGAAACTGCAGGATCTTCATGGATTGTAAAAAGAAGCGATTCAAGTGGAAATGTGGATGGAAAAACATATTTTAATTATATTTTGGATTCTATTTGGAAAGATTATAAAGGTAATCTGGAAAAGAAATTGGGAATAACAGGTTTAAAAAAAGAAGATGTGACAGAAATTACATTAAAACCATTCAAAATTTCAAGAGATAACAGCACAACATCAGTGCAGAAGTATCATATTGACTGTACGATTGATATTGTATGTAAAAAAACTTTTACTGCAAAATTCTGGATTAAAAGTCCGGAGGCGTCAGGATATGATCTGTCCGATGCAAAAGATTATATAAGAGGAAGAAATGTTGAAACAACAGAAAAAGCTACAATAGGCAGTAAAAAAGTTATCAATGGAATAACATATGTTCTGGATGGTTGGTATCCGGAAAATGATGGCGGAGGAGCATGTGGAGATCAGAAAATTACAACCTGGCCATATCGTCCAACTGATACAGAGTTAGCAGATGGTACCGTAAATTTTTATGCTCACTATATACCGCTTTATACAACTGTAAATATTAAAAAAATTGTAACCGGAAATATGGGGGATAAGAGCAAAGCGTTCCACTTCAAAGTTTTTGTAGTAAATGGAAATATTAGTCTTCCATTTAACATCGATGAGACACAGTGTAGTGGTTCAGCGGAAATCACATTGTCGGATAACCAGACAAAAATGCTGACAAAGGTTCCAGTTGGAGCAACGGTGACAATTACAGAGGATGATTATAGCAACAGTAGATATGAAACTTCTTATACAATAAACAATTCTGTTTCTGCTAAAGGCAACATTGCGACAATATCCAGTATTCAGCAATTGAATGAGGATGAAAATACCGCACATGAAGTTACCTTTACCAACAACAAAGACGCAATCCCGGACACTGGGTTGGATTTCAATACAACACCATACATTCTGGCATTAGGTATCGTAGCTGCCGGAGCAGGTGTGCTGTTATTCGGGCGCAGGAAGCGTTGGAGTTGAAGGCGGTTGTGATGAAGAAGAAACGGTCAGGAAAAAAAGGAAGCCGCAATGCTGGAGCAGAGCGGTTTCCGCAGACAGAGGCGTTAAATCATGAGCACGAAAAGCTGAAGGAGTGGTTCCGGACGGTCAGGTTTCGGAAAGTGCTGTTTGGCGGAGTGGATGAAATTCATCTCTGGAAAAAGCTGGAAGAGCTGAATCAGATTTATGAAACATCCTTAAGTGCAGAACGTGCACGGTACGATGCACTGATCGCTGACCATCAGAAAAGCTGTGATGCCATGATTCGCAAATATAAGGAACTTGCTGAAAGAGGGACTACCGGACAGGATACAAATGTCTGATCTGTTCACAGGATATAGTTCCAGAGAAGAGGTGCGGAGGTGATGCGTGCTGAAAAAGATCAAACCTGTTCTCAGACAATCCGGAAAAGAAGATATTCTACAGAAATAAAGGAAGGCTACATCCGTCTTTTCTGGCGGATTGTGTTGATCGTGGCCGTTGGCTGGCTGCTGTTTACACAGGTTTTTCTTATAGGCCAGGCACCGGATAATGAAATGTTCCCGGCAGTGGAGGCCGGAGATCTTCTCATTGGTTATCGGCTGGAACAGAATCTTGAAAAAGAAGATGTTGTCGTGTATGAAGTCGACGGCAAAACTTACGTAGGGCGTATCCTGGGATGCGAAACCGACGTGATCACAATGGATGACACAGGAACGCTTCTCGTAAACGGAACAGCCCAGACAGGAGAAATTGCATTTCCTACATATGCAAAGGAAGGGATCACATATCCCTATACAGTTCCGGAAGGCAGTGTATTTATTCTGGGAGATTACCGAACCCATGCAAAAGACAGCCGTGAATTCGGTTCCATCTCCACGGAGGATGTAAAAGCAAAAGTGATCACTATACTTCGAAGAAGGGAACTGTAAAAAAAGTAACTGTTCTCCCATTTTCAGGGGAACATCACAGTCAAAATGTATAAGCTGCTTTTTATGAGCTTATAAATAAATTTATATTTCTAGGAGGATTTTCTTATGAAAAAGACAAAGAAACTGTTAGCATGTTTGATCGCAGCAGCCACCATGCTTACCATGGGAAGTACGGTGTTTGCGGCAGATGCAGGCACTACGTACACTGACCAGTCAACGGTTACTATTAAGAAAGCTTACAAGCTTACAAATGAGGGAACAACTTCTCCAGCAGAGACTTTCACATTAGTTCAGGTTGGAGATGGAACAGTAAGAGATAGTGAGGCAACTTCAGCTCCGGCACTTGGAACAATCACAGGTGCTACATTTGCTGAGCAAGCAGCGACTGTTAATGGAACACCTGGAGAGATTACAGTTGCACTGCCTACTTATGAACATGTTGGTATTTATGAGTACACATTAAAAGAAAAAGAAGATAATCAGACAGCAGGTGTTACTTATTACGGAAACGACATTAAACTCGTTGTAACTGTTATTCAGGGAGAGAATGGAAAACTTCGTGTAGCAGCAGTTCATACAGAAGCTGAAGGAGAAAAATCTGATACATTTACAAATACCTACTCCGCAGGTAAATTAAACATTTCCAAAACAGTTAAAGGTAATCTTGGTGATCAGTCTAAATACTTCGAGTTCAAAGTAACCTTAACAGGTGAAAAAGGAAAAACATATGCTAGTTCTTATGCTGTATCCGGTGGTAGCAATACAGCAAATCCTACATCCATTGAAATTGGTAAAGAAACAACATTCTTATTGAAACATGGCGAGACAATCAGCATTGCTAACCTTCCATATGGAGTATCCTATACTGTTACCGAGACAGCAGCAGATGGCTACACAACAACAAAGAGCGGTGACACAGGTAGTGTAAACGCAGATAATCAGACAGCAGCATTCGAAAACAGTAGAAACGGTGAAGTTGACACTGGCATCAACCTCACAACCCTCCCATACATCCTCGTATTCGCAGGTGTGATCGTAATCGCAGGTGCAGCATTCATCACCAGAAGACGTAAATACGAAGACTAATGATCATCCAGGCAGCAGAGAGGAGGCAGTATGAACGCATCTAAGTTTTTTCTGAAAGCAGCCAACTCTCTGGTTACTGCCATTGTAGCATTGTTTCTGATCCTGGCGGCGGCGTATTCCGGGTATGCACTCTGGGATAACGCACAGGTCTATGGCGCTGTGGACGACATCCAGTCCCAGCTCTTAAAACTGAAACCCGACCCGGAACAGAAAGACGGAGGCACTTCTTTTGAAGAGCTCCGCAAAATCAATCCGGATGTCTGTGGATGGATCACACTGGACCACACAAAGATCGACTATCCGATCCTTCAGGGAGAAGATAACCTGACTTACATCAACACCGATGTATACGGTGATTTTGCTTTGTCAGGAAGTATCTTTCTGGATTCCGGCTGTGACAGGAATTTTCGGGGGAAATATTCTCTCCTGTATGGTCATCACATGGCAGAGCATAAGATGTTCGGAGATCTGGATCTTTACAGAAAAAAGAAATTTTTCAACAAAAGCACCACAGGTACGTTGATTCTGCCTGACCGTTCCTACAAGCTGGAAATTTTTGCATGTATGCAGGTTTCCGCATCTGAGGAGTCTATTTTTGCAACGGGAAAATGGCAGGCGGACACCAGCGGACTTGTGGATTTTGTCAGAAAAAACGCGGAACATGTCCATCAGCAGACAATGGATAACATTGGAAAGTCCGAAGATTTTTCCCAGATACTGGCAATGTCAACCTGCTCTTCGGAATTTACAGATGCAAGAACAGTTCTTCTGGCGGTAATGAAACCTTATTCGCCGGAGACGTAAGGAGGGGATGAAGACGAATATACGAAAATTTCCGGCAGTGCTCCTGCTTGCGGTTCTGTGCCTGACAGTTTTTCCGATTTCAGCTATGGCAGCTGGAGTTGCGGAAGTAAAGATTCCTGTCAGCGTGGAATTGTCAGGTGAGAAGCCATCTCCGGACGAAACTTATACGATCATTCTTCAGGGTGAGGACGAAGCACCCATGCCGGAAGAAAATACGATCACGATCACAGGTGCGGGGAAAGCAGAATTTCCTGCAGTGGAATATGCTGTTCCTGGCGTATACACTTACAGCGTTTCCCAGCAGCCTGGAAAGCTGGAAAACGGACATTATGACAATACCGTTTATTATGTGAAAGTAACAGTAACGAACGGAGAGTCCGGTGATCTGGAAGCAGTTGTGGCTGCACATACCGATGCACAGATGAACAGCGAGAAACAGGATATCGGCTTTGTGAATTCCTACGATCCTGTGGATACGCCGACACCTGTACCGGAAAATACACCGACACCACTTCCGGAAAAAACTCCGACTGCAGTGCCGACCAGAACTCCGGCAGCGACCATAACGAACACGCCGATAAAACCTGACAGCAATCCGCCTGCTTCCGGAACTTCTTCCTATACGGGAACTTCTTCCTATACAGGAAATACTGGTTCCAGTCATGTAAAAGCTATGCCAAAAACAGGAGATAACACAAACATTGCAAAATGGATCGCAGTGATCTGCGTTTCCGGATGCGTGGTATTACTGGCAGCAGTATTTGTCAGAAGAAAAAAGAAAACGGATAAATAACAGGATCCGGACAGCGGTGCGGCAGGAAAAATTTCTACCGCATCGCTTTTTTTGACGAAATGTGAGGGACAGAGGATGGCAAACGGACTTAAACTGGAAGGTCAGAGATTTGGTCATCTGACGGTACTGAAAAAACTGGATGAGCGGGAAAACAGGTATGTTGTATGGCTGTGCAGATGTGATTGTGGAAATGAGATAAAAGTAAATACCAGACATCTGATGCGTGGGACTGTAAAGGACTGTGGATGTATTCCGGAAAACAGTGCCAAGAGAGGACCGGTGGCAGAAGACCTTACAGGCCGGCGTTTCGGGAAACTTGTGGCAGTAAAAAAACTGGAAAGTAAAAACGGCAGGACCAGGTGGGAATGCCGCTGTGACTGCGGGAATATGCATATTTCCACTGCACACAGCCTGAAAGCCGGAAAATGTACCAGCTGCGGTTGCGGCCATTATGTCAGAGGTCGCGGGATCACCGACATCAGCGGACAGCGTTTCGGGCGGCTGACTGCTCTCTATCATACAGATAAAAGGAGCAAAAAGGGCTCTGTGTTCTGGCATTGTCGGTGTGACTGCGGAAATGAAGTGGATGTGACAGAGGATGGCCTTCTTCATGGTAATTACAGAAGCTGTGGCTGTCTGAGACAGGAGATATGGAAGGAGCTTCCCGGGCAGCTGCATATGGTAGATGGAACCTGTGTGGAGATGCTGGAAAAAAGAAAGCACCGCAGTGATAATACCAGCGGATTCCGTGGCGTCTATCAGCTGCGGAATGGAAAATACCGTGCTACCATCGGATTCAAGGGGAAACGATTTTATATCGGAACTTTTGTGGATTATCAGGATGCGGTCCAGGCCCGCCAGGAAGCGGAATCTACCATCCACGAAGGCTTTGTCCGCGCCTGGTACAGCTGGAACCGGCAGGCAGAAAAAGATCCCGGCTGGGCCAGAAATAATCCCCTGGTATACGAGATCCAACGGATCAACGGAGAGTTTCAGGTGACAACGAATATGAAAGAAAAAGAACTGCTGAAGTAAACTGAATATTCTCACATAAGCTGTCGCGTTAATGTGCTACAGCTTATTTTTTTGAAAAATACCGATAAAAATGTGGACAAAACCGAAAATAATGGTTAATATATACACATGCCTAAAAATCAAAAAATGAAAATTATACGAAATATATAATATAAACCCGGAATGGATAAAAAATATATAGACATATTTACAAATCGACATCGCGGATATCAATACCGGAAAAAGTGGTGAAATAACGGGAGGAAGAGAATATGCTGAAATTTTTTAAAGGAAAAGATAAAGGAAATTTAATCTATGCACCCTGCAAGGGTAGAGTGGTTCCCCTGGCGGAGGTTCCGGACCCTGTCTTTGCGGATAAGGTACTGGGTGACGGTTTTGCCGTGATCCCGGCAGACGGCAGGATATATGCTCCGGCAGACGGTGAGGTGGCAATGGTATTTGATACGCTTCATGCAGTTACGCTGACAAGCACTCAGGGCGCGGAAATACTGATACATATCGGACTGGATACAGTCACACTTAAGGGCGAACCTTTTAAAGCGCACGTTGCAGCAGGTGACAAGGTTAAAAAGGGTGATCTTCTGATAGAGGCTGATCTGGACAAAATTGAGAAAGCCGGTTTAAACACGATTATCCCGGTTCTGATCTGCAACACAGATGATTACGGAAAGATAAGCCTCCAGAAGGAGGGGGATGTTTCGGCGGATGAAGCCGTCCTCAAGCTTTCATGATCATCTTCATGCAGCTGACAGGCTTATAGCAGCCCGGAGATAGTAGCAATTTTCGGGGTGTTATAACCGGAGTGATCCGGTCAAATATATTTATTTTAAGGGAGGGGAAATATATGAAATTTCTTCAAAAACTGGGAAAAGCGTTAATGCTTCCGGTGGCAGTACTGCCAATCTGTGGTATCCTCATGGGTATCGGATACTGGTTATGTCCGGCAACTATGCAGGGTGGAGACATTCATGGCGCAGCCAATCTGATCGGTCTGTTTCTGGTTAAGGCAGGCGGAGCTCTGATCGACAACATGGCAATCCTTTTTGCTATCGGTGTTGGTGTCGGTATGTCAGAAAAGAATGACGGAACCGGCGGAATTGCTGCACTTGCATCCTGGCTGATGCTCACAACACTTCTTTCTACAGGATTTGTTACAACCATCATGCCATCAATCGCTGACAATGCAACAAAGACTCTTGCATTTGACAAAATTGCGAATCCTTTTATCGGAATCCTTGCCGGTATCATCGGATCTACATGCTATAACAAATTCAAGAGCACCAAGCTTCCTGACTGGCTGTCATTCTTCAGCGGCAAGCGCTGCGTAGCGATCATCGCAGGAGTGGTTTCCATTATCGTATCTGCTGTATTACTGTTTGTGTGGCCATTACTTTTCAGTGCACTTGTAGCATTAGGAAAAGCAGTTGCAGGTATGGATGTTGTTGGTGCAGGTATCTATGCATTCCTGAACCGTCTGCTGATCCCTACCGGATTACATCACGCACTGAACAATGTATTCTGGTTTGACACCATCGGACTTGGTGATCTTCAGCACTTCTGGGCAGGTGAAACCTCTGCAGATGTATCCTGGAGCCTTGGAATGTACATGTCCGGATTCTTCCCATGTATGATGTTTGGTATTCCTGGTGCAGCACTTGCAATGGTAAGATGTGCGAAACCTGCAAAGAAAAAAATCGCGATCGGTCTTGTTGCATCTGCAGCGATCTGTGCATTTATCTGTGGTGTAACTGAGCCGTTCGAGTTTGGATTTATGTTCCTTGCTCCTGGCCTCTATGTGATCTATGCATTACTTTACGGTATCTTTACCATGATCACAGTTGCTCTTGGATTCCGTGCAGGCTTCAGCTTCTCCGCCGGTGCGATGGATTTACTTTTCTCATCCTCACTTCCGGCAGCACAGAAGACATGGCTCATCCTTCCTCTTGGAATTGCAGCATTTATCGTATTCTATGTTGTATTCCTTTTTGCCATCAAGAAATTTGATCTGAAGACTCCGGGAAGAGAAGACGATGACGATCTTGAGGCAGAGAAGAATATCGAGCTTGCAAATGATGACTATACTGCTATTGCCGCAAAGATCCTGGAAGGCTGTGGCGGAAAAGAGAACATCACAAGCATCGATAACTGCATCACAAGACTGAGACTTGAGGTTAAGGATATTACAGCTGTAAATGATAAGGTGATCAAATCTGCAGGTGTTGCGGGCGTGATCAAACCTGGAAAAACTTCTGTACAGGTTATTATCGGAACCAAGGTTCAGTTTGTTGCAGATGCATTTTCTGCGCTTTGTAAATAATGGCTTTTTTGGAGTTAGGTATTTGTTAAAATAATTATGGGGGCAGCAGAACTGTGAAAACGGTTCTGCTGCTTTTTTTTGTATACCTTATATTGACCGATACTTTCAAAAAGCGTACAATGTTACTTCGATAAAAAGCAACCGGTCAGTGCGTTTACAATTGCAATATTTCTACAGGGGGAATGAAGTTAATGAAATCCTGCATATTTCACAAAAAATATCTTTTAGCCGGCATATATATTATTTTTGTTCTGTTTACCTGCTGTAATTCCCGATTTTATCATACACCGCTGGCAAAAATATGTTCCGTAACAGAAAAACAGACTCTGAGCAGAGAAGGAACCAGGGGCTCAAAAGAATATTACTATACTCAGAATATTACGGCACGGATATTAAACGGTTCGCATAAAGGGGAAAAAATAACGGTCTCTAATGAATATACATCTTCTCAGGTTCAGACCAAGAAATATCATAAAGGAGACACCGTTCTTTTAAGCGGTTCAAAGGAAAGCCCCGGAAAAACGATACGTTCTGTAAAAAGGGATGGGTATTTGGCATTACTGGCAGGAGGATTATTTTTTCTTCTGATCTGCATTACAGGAAAGCAGGGATTTTACACGATCATATCACTGATACTGAATACAGTCATATTTGCGTATGGATTTCAGGCTTTTACAGAAGGGAAAAATATTTTAAATATCTGTAATGTCATCGCAGTTCTTTTTTCACTGACTACATTGATCTGCTTAAATGGAATTCATAGAAAAACATTTTCCTCAGTTCTTTCAACACTGTGTGTTCTGTTTCTGATCATGGCATTGTTTGAATTTTCTATTTATATGTACGGAGATCTGGATTATTCCAATCTGGAATACCTTGGAAGTACAGGCAATTCAGCAGATATATTCTGGGCAGATATTATGCTGACAGGACTTGGTGCAATTATGGATGTGACGGTGACGATCAGCGCAGCAATAGGAGAGATCGTGCGGAAAAATCCATCGGTTTCTCTGAGAAGACTGATACATTCCGGTCGTGAAATCGGATATGATATTATGGGAACCATGATAAATGTACTGCTGTTTGTTCTGGCAAGCGGTATGATTCCCATGTTCATACTTAAGATGAATAATGATATAAGTTTTATAACGATCGTGAGATACCACATTCCATATGATATCTGTCGTTTTCTGATAGAAAGTATTGGAATTGTACTGGCAATACCGGTATCTGTTTTTATTGCTTCAGTGATTATGAAAATACCATCACGGAAAAGGGGTGTCAGAGAATGATCATTTTTCTTGCATTGATTTTAATTTTTCTGGTGATCTTGATTGGCGGAGAGCGTGGAGCCATGTCAATTATGACACTGGCGGGGAATATTGTAATTTTGTTTTTTTCAATTATGCTGATGTCTGCCGGTTTTCCTGTACTGCTCCTGATATTGGTGGCAGGTGCAGGTGTCTGTTATATTTCTCTGTTTTATCAGAACGGAAATAATCCAAAGACGCGGGCGGCTTTTCTGGCTACACTGCTGGTAATGTTACTTTTGTTTATTCCGATTTATATTATTACATGGAGATCAGGAAGTTACGGGTTAAATGAGATCCAGATTTCAGAAGATGATTTTATGTATTATTACAGTACGGATCTTCATATTAACATGCTTCATGTAGGAATATTTGTAACTGTTTTCAGTACTCTTGGGGCTGTTATCGATACAGCATTATCTGTAACATCTTCTGTATATGAAGTCTGGACTCATAAAAACAGTCTGACAGCGAAAGAGCTTACAGCTTCCGGCTATCAGGTTGGGAAAGAAATTATCGGTACAACGGTAAATACGTTGCTGTTTGCTTATCTTGGAGGAACTATTTTATTATTTTCATACATTCAGACACAGCAATATAGCCTGGAGATCATTCTTAATTCCCAGTTCCTATTCCAGGATGTTGCAGTCATGCTATCTGGTGCGGTAGCCTGCCTTATTACCGTCCCGGTATCGATCAGATGTATTATTCGACAGATCTCATGAAGCATATCTCCACTGCACTGAATACGGAATCCATGGTCCCGATACAGATGTTCTTTCCTGTATTCAGCAGACGTGGGCTCTCTTTTATGAAAGCAGTTATTATATTTATGTATTTATGGGAGTGCTTTTACAGGCAGTTCCATTTCTGATCCTGGGAGTCCTTCTATCTTCGGCGCTTCAGACATATGTATCGGAAAAATGGATCGTAAAATTACGGAAAATGTGAAGAAAGTGTGAAATTAGCACTCGCCTCTTGACAGTGCTAATAATGCGTGTTATAGTACATACAGAACAAAGGAAGAGAGAAAAAAGAAATCTTCCGGAGAAAGTTCTTACAGAATTTGCAGATGTTTTCAGAAACAGTAAATTAAAAACGCCTGCGCAGCACGCAGCGAATATAGATCAGGAGGAATGAGTTATGTTAATGCCAAGTATTTTCGGAGAAGATTTATTTGATGATTTTATGGGATATCCGACAGGCCGTCAGGCAGCTGCCAATGCTTATCCTCAGGTGAAGGATATGATGAAGACAGATATCCGTGATGTAGATGGCAATTATGAACTGGAGATCGATCTTCCGGGATTTAAGAAAGAGGATGTGAAGATCCAGCTGAAGAATGGTTATCTGAACATTCAGGCAACCAGAGAAGAGAAGAAAGACGAGAAGGATGATAAAGGTAAATATGTTCGCAGAGAACGTTATACAGGAACCTGCAACAGAAGCTTTTATGTAGGCTCGAGCATTAAGCATGAAGATATCCATGCGAAATATGAGAACGGAATCCTTCATGTAACCTTCCCGAAGGAAGAGACCAAGAAAGAAGCAGAAGAGAAGAAATTTGTTTCTATTGATTGATCAGCATTTATTGTGAAGCCCCGGTACTGGATTGCAAGCTCCGGGTGATGGGATATAGCATAATAACAATATCCGGAACAACCCAAACGGATATTGCAAATATTAAAGCTCCAAATTGCACATCGCATTTGTTTATATAAATGAATATAACCCCCTTTTTTCAACCCCTCTGCCAATGCCTGGCAGAGGGGTTCTTTACGTTTCAGCCTGAAGTACAGAGGTGAATTTTGATTATTGTTTACTGGTAATATTCCGCGAAGCGTGTTGCTGAGAACGGAGTGAACAGTAACGAATTCTGATTAACTTTACACTCTTTCCTCACTCTGTTATACTTGGAACAGGTAAACAGCGGAAATTCGGCAATACTATAAAATTGGGGAAAGAGTTTTTACAGAGGTGAATATATGGGAGATAAGATCAAGGTTATCATGGACTGTGATCCCGGAATCGATGACGGGATCGCACTGGCATATGCGGCAGCACATCAGGATGAACTGGAGCTGCTTGCAGTGACGACATCTGCAGGAAGTACCAGGATAGAAAGAGTGACCAAAAATGCACTGGAGCTGGTGGATTTTTACGGACTGAAGGTTCCGGTGGCAGGAGGCCAGGACCGTCCTCTTGTGAAAGCGGCAATTTATGCGGAAGAATTCCACGGAGAGACAGGGCTTGGCCATTGCGTACTGCCGGAAGCAAAATCAGAGGCTGCTTCTGATAATGCAGTGCTTTTTATCCGTGACATTCTGAATGCCATGCCGGAGGGCGAGCAGGTAGTAATGATCGAAACTGCACCAATGACTAATCTTGCACTTCTGTTGAAGGTTTTTCCTGAAATAAAGAATAAGATCAGAAAAATTGTTTTTACAGGCGGCGCAGCAAAAGGCGGAAACATCACACCGGCAGCGGAATTCAACATCTACGCAGATCCGGAGGCGGCAAAGATCGTATTCGATTCCGGAATCCCACTGATCATGTGTGGACTGGATGCTACCCTGAAATGTAATCTCACCAGAAACCAGATCATGAAGCTGTGCCAGTCCGGTGATCCGGCAGCCAGAGCCTGTGGAGATATGGCTGGCTACGTACTTGAAAATTTTTCCAAATATCGCTGCGTGGCAAGTATCCATGCTGCTGTACCGTTTATGTATCTCATCCATCCGGAGTTCTTTAAAACAGAAAAAGTATTCCTGGATGTGGATTGTTCAGACGGTGCCGGACGGGGTGCCACATTATGCGATTTCCGCTGGTGGCTACACGAAGAAGACGAAATGAAAGATATGATTCTGACAGATGCAGATACAGAAAGCTTCCAGCAGGAGCTGTTTGAAGCGATTTATTCTGTGTCCGAATGAAAAAATATGAAATAGCCGGACAACGATCCGGAAACAGCTGCATTTATGAAGCAGCTGAGCAGTCAGATAAGAGGACAGAAAACCCATGAACTATATTGTATTTGACCTGGAATGGAACCAGAATCCGGATGGAAGAAGACATCCGGACAGTCGGCTCCCGTTTGAGATCATAGAGATCGGGGCAGTAAAATTAAATGAAAAAAGAGAGATCGTTGATACCTTTCAGTGCCTAATCAAGCCCAAAGTGTACCACTGGATCCACGACAGTATCCACGAAGTGATCCACGTGGATTATCATGAACTGGAAAAAGGCATCCCTTTTCCAAGGGCAATCCGCAGATTTCTGGAATGGTGCGGGGAGGAGTATCGCTTTTTTACCTGGGGAGACCAGGATGTGATGGAACTTCAGCGCAATATGAAATACTATAATCTTTTGAAGCTGATGCCAGGGCCGGTGCATTACTACGATGTGCAGAAACTTTTCAGCATAAAATTCGAGGATGGAATATCCAGGCGTTCCCTGGAATATGCTACAGACTACCTGCAGCTTCCCAAAAACCGGGATTTTCACCGGGCACTGGCAGACGCCAGCTATACTGCCAGGATACTCCTGGAGATCGATGAAGCCTGCATGATCCGCCATCCGTCCCTGGATGTATATCAGAATCCAAAATCCAGAGACAGCGAGATCTATATTTCCTATACAGACCATGACAAGTTTGTGTCCAGGGAATTTGTATCAAAGGAGCGTCTGATGAAGGACCGTACCATGGTAAGTACCATGTGTCCCATTTGCAGATGCCCTGCCAAGAGGAAGATCCGCTGGTTCAGTACCAACAATTCCAAGGTATATTACAGCCTTGCCCTTTGCCATGAGCATGGACCTGTTGCCGGAAAGATCCGGATCCGAAAAACCGATGAGGGAAAATATTTCGGGGTGAAGACCCTGAGAGCAGAAGATACAGAAGCGGCGGATGAGATCCGTGAAAAGCACGAATCTCTCCGCCGCAGGAAAATGTTACGAAGCCAGGAGAAGATCTGATACGATGTTTCGTTCGTATTGCATTCCCCATCCGACCATTTGTTTCTTATAATAATATTTGCTTTTCAGACGCAGTGGGCCGACAGCATTCTGAAGAACGGCCTGGCGTTTGTTAAGCTGTGATTTTTTGATACCTTTTGGAAGGGTCACATAAACCTTTGTCTGATAATAAAACGGATAGGTGTTTCCGTTATTCTTAAGGATATATTTGTCACAAGGGAGTACCTTAAACGGGACTGGCTCCATGGACACCTTCATATCCACCTTTTCAAAATTTTCAAAACCATAATTAAAAAGAGAAGCAGTATCGCTGTAAGCATTTGCCGCGGAAGTAGAATTCAGGATCACGGCTACCAGCGTTATATTTCCTCGTTTGCAGTAGGTGACAAGTGTGTTGCCGGATGCATCCGTGTAGCCTGTTTTTCCGCCACGGACGCCTTCATAATAATATTCGCCGTTTTTCATCATCTTGTGATGATTGAGCAGCTGGCGGGCTTCCGCAAATTTATTGGTAGGCGGGATCTCGTAATAACGTTTGGTGCAGTATCGCCGGAAAAGAGGATTCAGCCAGGCGGATTTGGCGATTTTTGCCATGTCGGAGGCTGTGGTGTAATGATTCTCATCCGGAAGACCGTTGGGATTGTTAAAGTGTGTGTTCTTGCAGCCAAAAAGCTTGGCGCGCCAGTTCATGAGTTCTGCGAATTTCTTTACAGAGCCGGAAACTTCTTCCGCAACGGCGACAGACATTTCATTAGCGGACTGGAGCATGACAGCCATCAGGGCCTGATCCCTGGTGAATTTTTCACCGGGAGCAGCATAAATACTGGAATCTCCGGCAGTTACACTGGTGGAGGCTTTTTCAGATACGGTAATGTTTGTCTTAGTATTCAGATTTTCGCAGGCAAGCAGTGTAGTCAGGATCTTCGTGATGCTGGCAGGGTAGAGCTGTGTGTCCGCATTTTTGGAATAAAGAACGGCTTCTGTATTTACGTCCATAAGGACTGCAGCCTGTGCTTCGATGCCGGGACCTTTGGGCCACCCGTCAATGGAATCGGTGTCGGCAGCCTGTGAATAATAGCTGGAGTGAGCAGGCGTGACTGCTGCTGCCTGACCATCAGGAACCGGTGTGGCAGTGACGATAGGATCACCATATTCATCGTATCCATAGGCAGCCGCCGCGCAGGGAGCTGCGCCTGTGAGCAGGATCCCTATGCCGAGAATGCCTGCAAAGATCCGACGCAAGGATCGTTTTTTCATATTTTTCATAACAAGATACCTTTCAGTGATAAATCCGGGCGAGAAGGTTATTATTCATTTGAGAATCAGTAACCGAAAAAATCTTGCCCGTTTTGTGATGAGGTGCAGTATTTCATTAATTATAGCATTGTATTAATGAAACGCTGTATTTTGGCCCTCAAGATTCTGTAGTAGTATACCACTTTCCTCCCGGAAAAACCACTTGCAGTCTGTGAAAATTCCATTAAGAAGAAGTGAACATACATATAATAAGAAAAAATCCATGAAAACACTTGACATATGGATTTTCCCCAACCTATAATAGACAGCGTATATAGAAAAAGCTGTGATGGAGACAGTAGGCCATATGGAAAGCTTGTAGCGAACTGGGGATGGTGGGAGCCCGGGACGAGTAAATATGGCGGAATATCACTCCTGAGCTTCAGTTCCGAAGTTGTCCGGCAGCAGCCGGAAGAATATCTGATATACAGATGATCATTAAGTAAGAACTGACGGATTTCCTCCGTTACAGGGAACATATATCGGCAGATACAAAGAATTGTCCGCCATGAACAGACATGGAACAATAGCCCGCGCCATAACACAGAGCATAAGAACACAGCAGAAGACGCAGGGATCCGGACACAGGCCCGTATAATGTAACAGGTGGTACAGCGAATCAGACTTCGTCCTTTTACAGGATGGGGTCTTTTTTTATAAGTGCCCGAAGCATTGGCACGAACAGGTATCTGTGAAGAAACAATCCGCTGTGGCCTTACAGATGAGGCAGCAGCCAGTAATCAGACACAGGAGGTAAATATTGTGTATCGTAAAGTTGACACGAATCTGAATTTTGTTGACCGTGAAAAAGAAGTCGAGAAATTCTGGAAAGACAACAAGATTTTCGAAAAGAGTATGGACAGCCGTAAAGAGGGCGAGACATACACATTCTATGACGGACCGCCTACCGCAAATGGTAAGCCACATATCGGACACGTTCTGACACGAGTTATCAAGGATATGATCCCGAGATACCGTACAATGAAGGGGTACATGGTTCCGAGAAAAGCAGGATGGGATACTCACGGACTTCCGGTTGAGCTTGAGGTTGAGAAGAAGCTTGGCCTTGACGGCAAGGAGCAGATCGAGGAGTACGGAATGGAGCCGTTCATTCAGCAGTGTAAGGAGAGCGTATGGAAATACAAGGGAATGTGGGAGGATTTCTCATCTACCGTTGGTTTCTGGGCTGACATGGAGCATCCGTATGTAACATACGACAACAATTTCATCGAGTCCGAGTGGTGGGCGTTGAAAGAGATCTGGGAAAAAGGTCTTCTTTATAAAGGCTTTAAGATCGTTCCTTATTGCCCACGCTGCGGAACTCCGCTTTCCGCACAGGAGGTTTCTCAGGGCTACAAGACTGTTAAAGAGCGCTCTGCGATCGTACGTTTCAAGGTTGTTGGTGAGGACGCATACTTCCTGGCATGGACAACAACACCGTGGACACTTCCGTCCAACGTTGCACTTTGTGTAAACCCGGATGAGATCTACTGTAAGGTAAAAGCAGCAGACGGCTATACCTACTACATGGCAGAAGCACTTCTGGACAAGGTTCTCGGCAAGCTTGCAAAGGATGATGAGCCTGCATATGAGATCCTTGAGAAATATAAAGGAACAGACCTTGAGCGCAGAGAATATGAGCCGCTTTTTGCATGTGCAGGAGAGGCAGCAGCAAAACAGCGCAAAAAAGCTCATTTCGTAACCTGTGACAACTACGTTACCATGAGTGATGGTACCGGTATCGTTCATATCGCACCTGCATTTGGTGAGGATGACAGCCGTGTCGGACGTGAGTATGACCTTCCGTTCGTACAGTTCGTAGACGGACAGGGTAACATGACCAAAGAGACACCATACGCAGGTGTATTCGTAAAGAAAGCGGACCCGATGGTCCTCACAGACCTTGACAAAGAGGGCAAGCTTTTTGACGCACCGAAATTCGAGCATGATTATCCGCACTGCTGGAGATGTGACACACCGCTTATCTACTATGCACGTGAGTCCTGGTTCATCAAGATGACTGCAGTAAAGGATGATCTGATCCGTAACAACAATACTATCAACTGGATTCCGGAGAGCATCGGTAAAGGACGTTTCGGTGACTGGCTTGAGAATGTTCAGGACTGGGGTATTTCCAGAAACCGTTACTGGGGAACACCACTGAACATCTGGCAGTGTGAGTGCGGACATATGGAATCCGTAGGAAGCCGCCAGGATCTCTATGAGAAGAGTGGTGACGAGCGTGCGAAGACCATCGAGCTTCACCGTCCATACATTGATGATATCACCATGAAGTGTCCGGATTGCGGCAAGACCATGCACCGTGTACCGGAGGTAATCGACTGTTGGTTCGATTCCGGAGCAATGCCTTTTGCACAGCATCATTATCCATTTGAGAATAAAGACCTGTTCGAGCAGCAGTTCCCGGCAGACTTCATCTCCGAGGCTGTTGACCAGACAAGAGGATGGTTCTACTCCCTTCTTGCTGAGTCCACACTGCTTTTCAACAAGGCTCCGTATAAGAATGTAATCGTTCTGGGACATGTACAGGATGAGAACGGACAGAAGATGAGTAAGTCCAAGGGAAATGCAGTAGATCCGTTTGATGCACTGAACAAATACGGCGCAGATGCGATCCGCTGGTATTTCTACATCAACAGTGCTCCATGGCTTCCGAACCGTTTCCATGGCAAGGCAGTTGTAGAGGGACAGAGAAAGTTCATGAGCACTCTGTGGAACACCTACGCATTCTTCGTACTGTATGCGAACATTGACAATTTTGATGCGACTAAATATACTTTAAATTACGATAAGCTTCCGGTTATGGATAAATGGCTGCTCAGCAAGCTGAATACCATGGTGAAGACTGTCGATGCGGATCTTGGTTCCTACAAGATTCCGGAGGCTGCAAGAGCACTTCAGGAATTTGTTGACGATATGAGTAACTGGTATGTAAGAAGAAGCCGTGAGCGTTTCTGGGCAAAGGGCATGGAGCAGGATAAGATCAATGCTTACATGACACTTTACACAGCACTGGTAACTGTTGCCAAGGCTGCAGCTCCGATGATCCCGTTCATGACTGAGGATATCTACCAGAACCTTGTAAGAAGCATTGATGCAGACGCTCCGGAGAGTATCCATCTCTGCGATTACCCGGAGGTAAACGAGGCATGGATCGACAAGGATCTTGAGGCAAACATGGAAGAGCTTCTTGAGATCGTTGTTCTCGGACGTGCATGCAGAAATACCGCAAACATCAAGAACCGTCAGCCGATCGGAACCATGTATGTAAAGGCTGAGAAAGCTATGGATAAATTCTACACAGATATCATCGCAGATGAGCTTAACGTAAAAGAAGTGAAATTCGCAGATGATGTAGAGTCCTTCATTTCCTACAGCTTCAAGCCGCAGCTTCGTACAGTAGGACCGAAATACGGCAAGCTTCTGAACGGCATCCGTACCGCACTCTCCGAGATCGACGGAACCGCAGCAATGAAAGAGCTGAGAGATAATGGTGTTCTCGTTCTTGACATTGACGGAAACAGCGTCGAGCTTGCAGAGGAAGACTTATTGATCGAAACAGCCCAGAGCGAGGGCTATGTGACAGAGACAGACGGTGAGACATCCGTTGTCCTTGATACAAACCTTACACCCGAACTGATCCAGGAGGGCTTTGTCCGCGAGATCATCAGCAAGGTTCAGACTATGCGTAAAGAGGCTGGTTTCGAAGTCATGGACAAGATCATTGTCTATGCAAAAGATAACGATAAGATCATGGATATCATGAAAGCAAACCAGGATGAGATCAAACGTGAAGTACTGGCAGAAAACATTATTCTGGGAGAAGCAGAGGGTTATACCAAGGAGTGGAACATCAATAAAGAGGCTGTAACACTGGGAGTATCCAAAGTACAGGAGGAAAACTAATGATTGACAAGCAGTTTGAGAAAGAGGAATTCAAAAAAAGTGTAAAAGAAAACGTAAAATTCCTTTATCGAAAAACACTGGAAGAGGCTACACAGGAGCAGATCTTTCAGGCTGTAAGCTACACTGTGAAGGATGTGATCATTGACAACTGGCTCAAGAGCCAGAAGGCGTATGAAAAACAGGACCCGAAGATCGTATATTATATGTCCATGGAGTTCCTTATGGGCCGTGCCCTTGGAAACAACCTGATCAACCTTGGTGCATACGGCGAGGTTAAGGAGGCTCTTGAGGAGCTTGGACTTGACATTAACTGCATCGAAGACCAGGAGCCGGATCCGGCTCTTGGAAACGGTGGACTTGGAAGACTGGCAGCATGCTTCCTGGATTCTCTTGCAACTCTGAACTACTGTGCATACGGATGCGGAATCCGTTACCGTTATGGTATGTTCAAGCAGGAGATCCGTGACGGTTATCAGGTAGAGGCACCGGATAACTGGCTGAAGAACGGCTATCCTTTCGAGCTCCGTCGTCCGGAGTATGCAAAAGAGGTTCATTTCGGCGGATATGTACGCGTTGAGTGGGATCCGGTGAAGAACGAGAATAAATTCATCCATGAAGGATATCAGGCAGTTAAGGCTGTTCCTTACGATATGCCGATCACAGGTTATAACAACGATGTTGTAAACACACTTCGTATCTGGGATGCAGAGCCGATCGTAGACTTCAACCTTGACTCTTTTGACAAGGGTGATTATCACAACGCAGTAGAGCAGGAGAACCTTGCACGTACTATCGTAGAGGTGCTTTATCCGAATGATAACCATATGGCAGGTAAAGAACTTCGTCTGAAACAGCAGTACTTCTTCGTATCTGCCAGCCTTCAGGCAGCGATTGCCAAATACAAAAAAACACACGACGACATTACCAAGCTTCATGAGAAGGTTGTATTCCAGATGAATGATACTCATCCGACAGTTGCAGTTGCAGAGTTGATGCGCATTCTTATCGATGAGGAAGGTCTTGGCTGGGATCAGGCATGGGATATCACAACAAAATGCTGTGCTTACACCAACCACACCATCATGTCCGAGGCACTTGAGAAATGGCCGATCGAGCTGTTCTCCAGACTGCTTCCGCGTGTATACCAGATCATCGAGGAGATCAACCGTCGTTTCATTCTTGAGATCCAGCAGAAATATCCTGGAAACTTCGAGAAGATCAAGAAGATGGCGATCATCTATGACGGACAGGTTAAGATGGCTCACCTTGCGATCGTTGCAGGCTACTCTGTAAACGGTGTTGCACGCCTTCATACCGAGATCCTCAAGAATCAGGAGCTGAAGGATTTCTATGAGATGATGCCTGAGAAGTTCAACAACAAAACAAACGGTATCACACAGAGACGTTTCCTTGCTCATGGAAACCCGCTTCTGGCTGATTGGGTAACAGACAAGATCGGACCGGACTGGATCACAGATCTTTCCCAACTTTCCAAGCTTAAGGTTTACGCAGACGATGAGAAGGCTCTTCAGGAGTTCATGACCATCAAGTTCAAGAACAAAGAGCGTCTTGCAAAATATATCCTGGAGCACAATGGTGTTGAGGTTGACCCGCACTCTATCTTCGATATCCAGGTTAAGAGACTTCATGAGTACAAACGTCAGCTTCTTAACATCCTGCATGTGATCTATCTGTACAACCAGATCAAGGCACATCCGGAGATGGATTTCTATCCAAGAACATTTATCTTTGGTGCAAAAGCTTCCGCAGCTTACGCACGTGCAAAGAAGATCATCAAGCTGATCAACTGTGTGGCAGATGTTGTAAACAATGATGCTTCCATCAACGGTAAGCTGAAGGTTGTATTCATCGAGAACTACCGTGTATCCAACGCTGAGATCATTTTTGCGGCAGCAGATGTTTCCGAGCAGATCTCCACAGCAAGTAAAGAGGCTTCCGGTACAGGTAACATGAAATTCATGCTGAACGGTGCTCCGACACTTGGAACCATGGATGGTGCTAACGTTGAGATCGTACAGGAGGTTGGCGAGGAGAATGCATTTATCTTTGGTATGAGCTCCGACCAGATCATCAACTATGAGAACAACGGCGGTTACGATCCGGACTTCATCTACAACACAGATCCGGAGATCCGTCAGGTACTGATGCAGCTGATCAACGGAACCTTCTCCAGCGATACAGAGATGTTCCGTGACATCTACAATTCACTTCTCGACAAACGCAACATGCCGAGACCTGACCAGTACTTCATCCTTGGCGACTTCCGTTCCTATGCAGAGGCACAGAAGCGTGTTGAGGAAGCATATAAGGATGAGAAACGCTGGGCTAAGATGGCACTTCTTAATACAGCATGCAGCGGTAAGTTCACATCCGACAGAACTATCCAGGAGTATGTAGATGATATCTGGCATTTGGATAAGGTTGTTGTGAAAGAGAACTAAGATATAGAAAGTAATCTGCAAAGTATTACCATAAAATAAATTTCCACACAAAAACAGGGCGCGTCAGAAGTGGCGACGGCCCTGTTTTTTGTGTGGAAATTATGCCGGATTGATGACGATCCGGTTCCGCCTGGCCAGTGCAATGGCGATATGGCAGCCTTCCGCGATGGCGCAGGCTTTATCGGCAAAGCTGATGATCCAGGCTTCCCTGTTGCGTGGAAGAGGTCCCAGAGGGAACATATGTGAGAGTATCGCATCCAGCTCTCTGTCTGTGACATCAAAGTGTGCGGCACTGTTGTCTGCGGCAGCCTTCGGGTGATAAAACGCCTGATGCTCACCGGTCGGTGTCTTCGCCCTGAAGTCATAGGGACAGAAATCGTGGAGAAGCCCTGCCCTTGCGGCGGCTTTCTCGTCACATCCCAGCTTCCTGGCAATGAACCAGGAGAGGTAAGAAACATTGATACTGTGCATGAGCCGTGTGGTCCACTGGTGGTGGGTGTACAGGCTCAGCTTCAGGAACTCTCTGTTACAGAGGATGTTCTTCACAAGCGCATGATATTCCTGTGAGACCTCATCCGACACCGTGATATCCATCGGCAATCACCTTCTTTCTTTTGTTTATAATTTCATTATGACGATTATGGAGAAAAATGCAATATGGTTTATAGTTTTTTTAGAAATTAGCTTGGACAAATTTATTTGGGATGGGAAATGTCAGCGCGTAGAAGTAAGGAGAATGTTTTTTGGGGGTCTGTTCTTTGGGAAATTATGGTATAGTAAAGTGAAAACGCTATAACGGTTTTATGGACAGCTATAAGATAGGCTGAAAATAGTTGATTTAGATGGTTGACATAATAAAAAGAAGAGGAGCGTAATATATATGAAACCAGAAAAACTGATCGAAGTACTTTCCGTTGCAGAGCGGTTAAAGGATGCAGTGCGTCATAGTTATACTTCCGGTGGCAGGCGGGAGAGCGTTGCAGAGCATTCCTGGAGGATCACGCTGATGGCATACTTTGTCAGTGATGAGTTTCCTGAGGCAGATCTTCTGAAAATTATGAAAATGTGCCTCATCCATGATCTGGGAGAAGCTTTTACCGGAGATATCCCGGCCTTTGAAAAAACGGATAAGGATTCGGAGAAAGAAGCCGATGTGCTGGGAGAATGGGTGAAGACTCTGCCGGCGCCGTTCGATAAAGATATGGCGGAACTATATCAGGAGATGGAAGCGCAGCAGACTCTGGAGGCCAGGATCTATAAAGCTCTGGACAAGCTGGAAGCCCTGATCCAGCACAATGAATCTGATATTAAAACCTGGATTCCGCTGGAGTATGATCTGCAGATGACTTACGGAAATGAACAGGTGAAATTCTCGGAATATCTGAAAGAGCTTCGCGCAAAGGTTCAGGAAGATAGTGTACAGAAAATTCAGAAAAAAGGTTGTTGAATATGAATAACTCTTGTATACTAATATGTATGGAATAAGTCCAAAATGCTTATAAAAGGGGGAAAAAGTAATGAAAAAAGCAGTAAAGAGTATGAAAAGAATCAAAAAACTGTCAGTTATGCTATTGTGCTGTTTACTGTTAAGCGTGATTGCCATGCCAGTTTCAGCCAGTGCCACAAAGCTGAACAAAAAGAGTATTTCCCTTAATGTTGGAAAAACTTACACTTTGAAAGCAAGTGGAACAAAGGAGAAAATTACTTGGACAAGCAGCAAAAAGAGTGTAGCAACAGTATCTTCAAAAGGTGTTGTAAAAGCTAAGAAGAAAGGAACAGCGGTCATCACCGCAAAATATGGAAAGAAAAAACTTACTTGCAAAGTGACAGTTAAGCAGCCAGTAAAAAGCATAAAGCTGAATAAAACATCAGCTACACTTAAAAAGGGGAAATCTCTTACTTTAAAAGCAACAATTTCTCCAAGCAGTGCTAACAATAAAACGGTAACTTGGAGTTCAAGCAATAAAAAAGTAGCAACAGTATCTTCAAAAGGTGTTGTGAAAGCTGTTGGAAATGGAACTGCCACAATTACAGTGAAAGTGAAAGATGGAAGTGGGAAGAAAGCAACTTGTAAAATTACGGTAGGAACAACAAATACACCATCTAATAACACTCCAATTCATACAGCTATTATTGGAGTAAAGCTGAATTTAGGTATGATAAATGTTGTCTATGGAAATCATGAATTACATACCAAAATTGATCTGACAGGAGACGGAAATGCAGATCAGCTTGATATCCAAGCCACAGGAACTGGATGGTCTGATAATAAATTTAATGGCACGTTATCAATATCTGTAAATGGGAAAAATGCACAGAAGTTTGCATTATCGAGTGATAATGTTTGCATATCCTATATAGCATTAAAAAATAATATTCAGATAATACGAGTTCAAAGTGGTTATTCATATTCCGAAGACGATTTCTTTATTCAATATAATAAGGCAACTAATAAATTTCAAACAGTATTAAATGAAAAATTGGGTGGTTTTTCACATGCTTACACCATACTTGATGATATAGCATTTAATGGAAATAATACGATTAAAATAAAATACTTAATTCAACCATATCTTACAGGCGCAGTTAATGTGGAATATACTTATGTATATTCAAATGGTGTATTTAAAAGAGCGTCTGATACAGCCGCTGCAACTTCTTTATATTACAAAGACAAGAGTAAATTAACCTCAGAGTATTATCAGGATGGTTACCAAAATTATTTTTATGATAACAAATTTGTAGCAATGAAAAATCTTGTTTTTTATAGTTCTCCAAGTGGGAAAAATAACTTTACTCTAAAAAAAGGTGCTGTTGCTACTTTAGAGGGATTTTGTTCAAAAGACAATAATAACTATATGATTTTCAAATACAATGGACAGAGAGGATATATCAAGTTAGATGACAATCAGAAAGATTCTTTTTACGGAGTTTCCAAAAGGATGGTAGGTTAAAAAATTCAAGATTGCAAACTATGGAGGGAGCTTTTCGGCTCCCTTTTATAATAGCTGTGCGTGTCCCTCAAGGGACTAGGAATTTTTTCTATTTTGAAAGTAGCGTTACTTCCTCTGCCTTGAACAGAATAGAGAATATGTCTGCGGTCAAGTTTGCGTTTGATGGCTTGTTTCTCTTGTTCTTTATGTACTTAGTATATCATGCAGCAAAATAATACTTGTAACCCCAAACATTTTTCTTCTATTCTATCATTTCAAGAGAGCGGAAAACAAGTTTTATCTTTTTTCCTTAAAGGTTTATCGGACTATACAAATATTCTCTGATAAAGGTTTTAGGAAAAATGTAGATATTCCAAGAGCAAAGAAAAAAGAGTAGATTTCCACTCTCATTCAATCTTTATATTCTCAATCCCATGTCGCAAGATAATATTTATCAATTCATTTCGTGAATAATTGCTTTCCGCTGCAAGCTGGTCTAAAGATGCTAAAATATCCTCTTTTATTCTAACTGTGATAACTCTGCTGCCATCTTCACCACGCTTTTTTATTATTAAAGGTTCGTTTTTCATATCGTATCACTCCTCAATCTGTATTTGATTATAGAGTGCCTAATGACTGTTTTATATATTATGAATTAGTATCTATTTGTAATACAATAGATTGTAAAAAAATGGGCATTATGTTACTATTAAAGAAAAAGATTCAGGAGAATAGAGAGGAAAATGAGTATGAAGAGATTCAAAAAAGCATCAATAATATTTTTGATGTTCATGTTGCTAAGTGTGATTGCAATGCCAGTTTCAGCAAGTGCGGCAAAGCTGAACAAAAAGAGTATTTCCCTCAATGTTGGCAAAACTTACACACTGAAAGCAACAGGAACCAAGGGAAAAATCACTTGGACAAGCAGTAAGAAGAGTGTAGCAACAGTATCTTCAAAAGGTGTTGTAAAGGCTAAGAAGAAAGGAACAGCGGTCATCGCTGCAAAATATGGAAAGAAAAAACTTACTTGCAAAGTGACAGTTAAACAGCCAGTAAAAAGCATAAAGCTGAATAAAACATCAGCTACACTTAAAAAGGGAAAATCTCTTACTTTAAAAGCAACAATTTCTCCAAGCAGTGCTAACAATAAAGCAGTAACTTGGACAAGCAGCAATAAAAAAGTAGCCACAGTATCTTCAAAAGGTGTTGTGAAAGCAGTTGGAAACGGAACTGCTACAATTACTGTAAAAGCAAAAGACGGAAGTGGAAAAAAGGCAACATGTAAAATTAC